>JAWKUA010000004.1:300000-377702 GCA_041398785.1 Planctomycetaceae bacterium
AATCCGGCAACCATCCGTACCGGCCGTTGAGCGAATAGATCACTTCGCCGTTGTAGGTTTCCTCCGACCGGCCGCTGACCGACTGTGCCGCCAGCAAAGAGCCGGCAACCGGGACCCGCGTTCTGACCACCATCACGCCTCCGGAACCTGAGGGCAATCCGCCGAACATGCTGCCGCCCATGCCTCCCGAGCTGATCCCGAACGTCACGCTGTCGATGTCGCTCAGGTTGAGGCCCAGCTGCTGTCCCATCGCGGCGGTTGCATTTTGAAACGTCGGATTACCGGCGATTCGCTCGCGAAAGATTGCAGAACTGGCCACGTCGGCGACGTTGATCTTCATGAAGCCCGCGGTGTCTGAAGGCATGTAGGAAAGGTCGACGATGTTCCCGCCGATTCCGGGCAGAAACTTCCATGCAACGAGCCCCAGGCCTCCGATCGCAAACATTCCCACGACAACCGCGACGGCAATCGCCACGATCTGGCCGGTGTTGTTTGACGAACGGCTCGTTCGCTTCTTCGGAGCTGACGGCGGCAGACCGGCGTCGTAGCCGAAGTCGTCGGCGCCGGTGAACGGATCGTCGTAGTCTTCGACGATGTTTGTGGTGTACGGGTTGTTGTGGATCTCGTCTGCATCGTCGTCGTACACTTCGGCCGCGACAGCGCGAGTTCGCCGTGCCGGCCGGGGTTCCGATGTGTTCTTTGGCTGTGGTTTTGGCTTCTTTCCGGCCTTCGGCGCGGAAGCGCGACGCATGGCCATCTTGGCGGCCCGCCTTGCCTGCGGTGACAAATCGGCGGCCGGCGACTTTGCGGGTGCCTGTTGACCGTCCGCTTGCGGTGCGGCGGCAGCAATTTCGGCGCTGGCGGCTCGCTGAGGCGCTCGGACGACGAAAACCGTCTTGCAGGTAGGACATCGCACCTGCTTTTCACGCTGAGATTCCGCCAGCCGAAGCTGTCGAGCGCAGCCGGGGCAGGAGATTTCAAACTTGTCCATGCTGACCCGCCGCAGAAAAACTGATCGAGCGAAAACCGGCCGCGGGATTCTACTGGCATCCGAAATCTCATGCCATGTTTTCCGCCGTGATTCACGCCAGCCGGATGCCGCGACCGCCCGTTCGCCGGGACGCTGTATCCGGGGTGACTGCCCGGCCCTGGCAGGCTGTGTTCGAGCGCGGCGAATTGCGACTTGGACTGACTTGCTTACAATCCGGCCGGAAACGTCCGGAATCACTCAACGACAAGTTCAGCCCATGCCTTCTTCCAATCCCTTCGGCGCCGAAGCCACACTTTCTTCCGCCAGCGGTGACGTCCGTTATTTTCGACTTCGCAAGCTTGCCGAGGATGGTGTTGGTGACATCGACACGCTGCCGTATTCCATCCGAGTCCTGCTGGAAGCCTGCCTGCGACACGTGGACGACTTCATCGTTACCGCGGATGACGTCAACAACCTTGCGAACTGGAACGCACAATCGCCGGCCGAAGTGGAAGTGCCGTTCAAGCCGGGGCGAGTCGTTCTGCAGGACTTCACGGGAGTGCCCGCGGTCGTCGATCTGGCCGCGTTGCGAAGCGCCATGGTTCGGATGGGAGGTGATCCGACGAAGATCAATCCGCTGGTTCCCTGCGACCTTGTCGTGGACCACAGCGTGCAGGTCGATGAGTTCGCCAGCCGACTTGCGCTGAAGCACAACGTGGAGATCGAGTTCGAAAGAAACGCCGAGCGGTATGAATTCCTCCGCTGGGGGCAAAAGGCGTTTCGAAATTTCAGCGTGGTGCCGCCGGCAACCGGAATCGTGCATCAGGTGAATCTGGAATACCTGGCCAGCGTTGTGATGGTCACGGACGGAGTCGCTTACCCCGACAGTCTGGTCGGTACCGACAGTCATACGACGATGATCAACGGTCTGGGAGTCGTCGGCTGGGGCGTTGGCGGAATTGAAGCCGAAGCTGTGATGCTGGGGCAGCCGATTTACATGCTGACTCCGGAAGTCGTGGGCTTCAAACTGACCGGCCGGCTTCCTGAAGGAGCCACCGCGACCGATCTGGTACTGACGGTGACTCAGATGCTGCGTGCTCACGGCGTTGTCGGCAAATTCGTCGAATTCTACGGCGAAGGCATGGCAAAGCTGGGACTGGCCGACCGGGCGACTTTGGCCAATATGGCTCCGGAGTACGGCGCGACGATGGGCTTCTTCCCTGTGGATGCCGAGACACTTCGGTATCTGGAACGGACCGGCCGTTCGAAGGAACTGGTCGATCTGGTCGAACGCTACACGAAGGAACAGGGATTGTTCCGTACCGATGATTCACCGGAACCGCGATTCAGCAGCTCACTGAGTCTGGACATGAATACCGTCGTGCCGTCACTGGCCGGTCCGAAACGGCCCCAGGACCGAATCATGCTGACGGCGATGAAAAGTCAGTGGGAACAGGATCTGCGAAATGTCTTTGGCCGTCCGACTGCCGCAAAGGATTCAACGACGGAATCAATGGTGTCAGAAGGCGGCCCGACACCGGCGATGGCAACGGCGGAATCGCCGGCAAACGGAATGAATGGCGTGGAAATTGACGTCGACGGCGGGAAGGCCCGGATAAGAGACGGCCACGTCGTCATCGCCGCCATCACAAGCTGCACCAACACCAGCAATCCCAGCGTGATGATCGGGGCCGGACTGCTGGCCCGCAATGCGGTCGAAAAAGGACTTCGGCAGAAGCCGTGGGTGAAGACCAGTCTTGCTCCCGGAAGTCGCGTTGTTACCGACTACCTGGAAAAATCCGGACTGAACGCTTCGCTCGACGCGCTTGGTTTCCAGACGGTTGGCTACGGCTGCACGACATGCATCGGAAACAGCGGTCCTTTGCCGAAGGTTGTTGGCGACGCCGTTGACAAGGGCGATTTGGTGGTCTCCGCCGTCTTGTCCGGCAACCGAAACTTCGAAGGTCGGGTCAATCCGCAGGTCAAAGCCAACTATCTGGCCAGTCCGCCGCTGGTTGTCGCCTACGCAATTGCGGGTACGGTGGATATCGACATGGATAGCGAAGCGCTCGGTCAGGACTCCTCCGGCAATGACGTGTACCTGCGCGACATCTGGCCGAGTCAGCAGGAAATCGCCGACACGATCGCTTCGTCCATGTTGCCGGACATGTTCAAACAACAATATGGCCATGCCACCGAAGGGCCTCCCGAATGGCAGGCGATCAGAAGTTCCGACGGCGATCTCTACGAATGGAACCCCGACAGCACGTACGTTCAGGAACCGCCGTTTTTTGTCGACATGCCGACCGAACCGGCTCCGATTATGTCGATCAACGGGGCGCGGTGTCTGGTGTCCGTGGGCGATTCGACAACGACCGATCACATCAGCCCGGCCGGTTCGATCAAGCCATCGAGTCCCGCCGGAAAATACCTGCAGGAACAGGGAGTCGCCGTCGCGGACTTCAACAGCTACGGCAGCCGCCGCGGCAATGACCGAGTCATGACGCGCGGGACGTTTGCCAACATCCGCCTGAAAAACAAGCTCGCTCCCGGGACGGAAGGCAGTGTGACGATCCACTTTCCATCCGGCGAACAGACATCCATCTATGATGCCGCGATGAAATATCAGAAGGAAGGAACGCCGCTGATTGCTCTTGCGGGCGCTGAATACGGTACGGGATCGTCCCGCGACTGGGCGGCGAAGGGAACGTTTCTGCTGGGGATCAAGGCCGTCATTGCCACCAGCTTTGAACGCATTCATCGCAGCAATCTGGTCGGGATGGGAGTCCTGCCGCTGCAGTTCCGTGACGGCGAAAGTCGCGAGTCACTGGGTCTGGACGGCACGGAACTCTTCGATATTCGACTGGACGATAACCTGCAGCCTCGTCAGGCCGTCGAAGTTGTCGCCTGCCGCCCGGACGGCGAAAACACGCACTTCGTCACGACCTGCCGCATCGATACGCCAGTGGAAGTCGTCTACTATCGCAACGGAGGAATTCTGCACACGGTGTTGAGGCAGTTGGCGAAGGGCTGATTTTCGATTCGTGCAGTGTCACAGGTGCCGGCACAGTTAGAATGAGGTCAAAACCAAACGTGGCTGGCACGTGGCTGAACTCTGCCAACGGGGGTGGCTGATGTCGATATTTCAAAGCTCGGAACCAAAAGTGAAGGTCAGGTTGACCTACGATGATCTGGTCCAGTTTCCGGAAGACGGCAGGCGGCACGAGATCATCGATGGGGTCCACTACATGAGTCCGTCCCCGGTTCCGTACCATCAGGTGCTCAGTCGTGAACTGCTGATCCAGCTCTGTGAGGCGTTTCGCGAGATTGGTCTCGGTCAGGTTTTTCACGCACCGATCGACGTTCAGTTCAGCGAACACGATGTCGTTGAGCCGGATCTGATCGTGGTTCTCAATGACAACCCCATCGTGACGGAAAGCAGAATCGTCGGCGTTCCGGATCTGCTGATTGAAATTCTGTCACCGTCCACATCCGACCGTGACCGGAATCTGAAGAAGCGGCTGTATGAAAGTTACGGCGCGCCGGAATACTGGATTGTCGACCCTGACAGGAAAGTTGTTCAGCAATACGTTTTTGAAGGCGCCGCCTACGCGGAACCGGTTTCGTGTCCGGAGCAGATCACATATCGGGGCGTCGACAATGTTGTGGTTGACCTGCTGAAGATCTGGTAGCGGTCAGCGCAGCCGCTCGTCCATCCGCCCAGCCATCCATCCGCGATAGCTGTCAGAAGCACTCGATACCCTTCAGCCGCTTGCGCATCGCAAGGAACGATTCCAGCAATTGAGCCGGAATCTGCGGCTGACGAGCGATCAGTGATACCAGGTCGGATCGCACGACCATCCGAGCCGGAATTTCGTCGATGGAAAGTTCGCACCACGTACTGCGGCGGTCGTATTCGATCGTCAGAGAATTGTCATCGCGGTCTTCGACGTGATCGATGAAAGCCTCCAGATCAATCATCGCCGGCGGCGTGAATTCGACGGTATCAAATGACTGACCGAACACCGACGCGAACTCGCCGCTGAACAATTGCTCCGGGCTGCGGAATTCCGATACCTGGCGCCGCCAGATGGCCTGCGATGTTTTGGTGGAATCGAGCGTCACGGAAACCCGGTAGTCGAACCATGGCGTGGAAATTCGTGCCGCTCCGTTTTCCGGATCGCTGACCTGCAGTTCCGTGCGCCGAAAGCGAAACTGGCGGCGAAACTGAGCGAAGTGTTCGTCCAGATCGCGGCTCAGATCTGCTGCCGCAATACGCGCCACAAATGCCGAGGCCCGGTCCGAAGCTTCCGCGGGAACCTGATGACCTTTGCGAAATCCGCTCAGGTCGCGCACCCGAGTCGTCTGTTCCCGCACAAGTGCGACGTCGATCATGCCTGCGTCGTTGTCATTCATGACCGAAGGAATACCGCCGGTATCCCCGTGTTTCAACTGAACCGATGTGCTCGACGGTTGCGATTGCGTCCGTCGCCCGGCATGCGCAGTCGCTCGCCGAAACATGCCGGATAGCGCATGATTCGCGGCTACTGTCGCGGTCCCCACCGCGCAATCGCGGCCAGAGGAATGCCGGGCGATGTTGCCGTCTGATGACTCCACATTCCGTCAGGACCGATTCGCCGCCGTGCGACGCCGGATGATCAACGGTCATCTGAAGGCCCGCGGCATTTCGGACGACCGTGTGCTGGCGGCCATGGCCGGCGTGGCTCGCGAAGAATTCGTTCCCGCAGCCCTGCAAGACCTCGCCTACGACGATCGCGCGCTGAAGATTGGTCTGGGGCAGACGATTTCTCAGCCGTACACCGTTGCCTTTATGTGCCAGGCCGCGCTGCCGGGCGAACGTGACCGCGTGCTGGAAATCGGCACGGGATCGGGATACGGAGCCGCGGTATTGTCGCGACTGGCCGAACACGTGGACACCATCGAACGTTTGCCCGAGTTGGCCGAAACGGCGCGCTGCCGGCTGCGCGACACGGGCTGCAGCAATGTCACGGTCCACGTCGGCGACGGAAGCCGCGGACTGCCGGAACAAGCTCCCTTCGATGCAATCATCGTCACGGCTGCCGCCCCGCACCTGCCGCAGCCGCTGGCGGATCAGCTCGCGGAGGGCGGGCGGCTGGTGATTCCCATCGGTGATTCCACTTATGGACAATCCATGATGCGGTTCACGCGACAGGGTGCCGATCTGATTTCCGACAATCTCGGTGGCTTTGTGTTCGTACCGCTCATCGGTGAGTTCGGTGTGCCGGAAGACGACGATTCGGAAACGGATTTGGAACCGCGGATTGGGTTTTGAACAACCATCTCGCGACGCGTGTCCGTCAATCGCGGGAATGCGAATTGGCGAAGTGCGGGCGGTCTGGCGATGTCGTCGACCGGGGAATCGACCCCCTGACAGCCTTCACCCTGCAACCCGATCGCTGCGCGAGGGAGATTCTTCCGGTCTTGTCTGACGCTTTTATGTACTCACCGTTGCATGAACAAAGACGTCCCGCAGATGCGGACGTGGTACGGCGCAGCGGATTTGCTTCAACACGCGCTGCGCCTGGGACGCGGCGCTCGACAGGAAGTCCGGCGAGAACCCAATGACATCGCCGACGCCGAAGACATTTCGGCACCAGGTTTCCAGATTGCCACCACACCACAGTTGCCCGTTTTCGTCGGGTTCGACGCCGATTTGTGATAACCCGAGATGTTCGGTGAATCCGACGGTTCGCCGACAATCGACGACATCGGCATGGTCGATGGCGCACAGCGATCCGGTTCCTGAAAGGCCAAACTCCGACGGATGGAACGCCACCGCGACTCCCGCGGCCTGTGCCAGATCCAGCATCACGGCGTTTCTGTCGTCGCGGGCGACGTGACGAGCTTCGACTCCAAACAGACTAAACAATGCCGCCAGCCCGGCGCCGAACACGTCGCCCCCCAGCAGGCACAGGCTATCGGGCAGACGAGCTCCCTCGAACAGGGATTCCGGACGAAGAAAGGGTACCAGACCCAGCGGTCGGTGCATCGCCGTGTGACGCACGCCGGTCCCGATCACGAAGTGCTTTGCCTGCAGCATGCTTCGTCCGCAGCGAATGCCCTCCGATACGCTCGCGCGGTCTGCGGACAGGAACCTGGCCTCACCCAACAGGACGTCAATTCCCAGCCGGTCCAGAGTCTGAATGTGTTCCGCGGTTTCATCAACAACGGCACCGGAGATCAGCTTCTGAAGCAGCCGGGGAGTCCCCGCTTCGGCAAACAGCCGACGGCGTTCCGTCGTGCGGTCAACCAGCAGGTCGGCGATCAGCCGCTGAAGTGCCTGACCGACCAGCCATGATGAGTGCCGCGATTCCGGAATCACCGCTACGGTCTTCAGCCCTGAGCCCGCTGCCGCCAGCAGCATTTCAAACGCGGCTTCGTCGTTTCCAATCACTGCAATGTCGTAAACCACCGACCTGTCTCCTGCCAATCAATTCCTGCGTTTCAACCACCGACTGATTCGGTTCCGGCGTGCGCGACGGGGCGCATATCCGGGTGTCTGCGTAAGCTGATCGGCAGGTGAACGGTCATACCAGGAACGGAACCGGCGTTATTCAGGTAAGATGTGCGGCAGACGGGCGAATATGCGTATGAGACGGTCCGCGACGGACGGTCCGGATATGCTGACGTTCCGGCCTGTTCCGGTGCCGTCAAAACCACCGATGGGTACGTAACACATGAAACCGCCGATATCCGCACGGCTTGCCGAAATCCGCGGGAAAACGTGATCCATCCATCCAGCGCAGTCGTTGATGAATCACGACGGCAAGGTAGGCTGGTGCGGTACGCTCTAGTTCTGAAACCGGACAATCGCTCATGTCATCCAAACAAGTGCAGTTTGAAATGCGGCCCGAAGACTTTGGCCGCATCGCGCGCCCCGTCCTGATCGGGCTGTCAGTCATCGCGGTGATCGTCATCGCTTACAAGTCGATCTATCAGGTCGAGCCCAGCGAACAGGCGGTCGTCATGCGGTTTGGCCGCTATCACTCAACACAGGCTCCCGGTCTGCACTTTCGGATTCCGTTTGTCGACGACGTGCTGACCGTCGATGTCGGCGAACGGAATGTGCGATTGCCGTTTGGAGTCGACGGCGATCATCAGGCAGCAAACGTTCCGGAAGAAGACGTGCTGATGCTGACGGGCGATCTGAACGCCGCAGTGGTCGAGTGGACAGTTCAGTGGAAAGTCTCTGATCCGCAGCGGTATCTGTTCACGTTCTATTCCGGGTCGTCACGCGAAGAAGATCAGGATCGCTTTCTGCAGTACATCCTGACGGTCGTTGGCCGCACAGTGATGAACCGACTGGTCGGCGACTATTCCATCGGTGAGGTGCTGACCAGCAAGCGGGAAGAGATCAGCTTCAAGGCCCTCGACGCCACTCGACAGATGCTGGACAAATACGACTGTGGCATTCGAATTACCAATCTGCAGCTTCAGCGTGTCTTGCCACCGAGTCAGGTGCGAGCTTCCTATGCGGCGATCAACGAAGCCGATCAGACACGCGACAAGCTGGAAAATGAATCGAATAAGGAAAAGAACACGCTGCTGCCGAAGGCCAAAGCCGATCGCGACAAAGCGATCCGCGAAGCAGAGGGCTATGCCGCCCGGCGGCGTTCGGAAGTCAAAGGCGAAATTGATGCCCTGATGGCTCAGTACGAACAGTTTGCGAAGGCTCCGCAGGAAACCCGGCAGCGGCTGTATCTCGAAGCACTCGAAAAGGTTCTTTCACAGGTCGACGACAAGACCATCATCGATTCCGATCTGCAGCAACTGCTGCCGCTGCTGAATCTGAATGAAGGGAGCAAATAATGGCTGCCAGCAATAATGTCAAAGGGCCGGCGATCGCTGTTGTCGCTCTGTTCGGACTTGCCGTGCTCTACAGTTCAGCATTCACAATCAATGAACGCGAACTGGCTGTTGTCGTGGAATTCGGGAAGCCCGTCCGCGGCGTTGAGCAACCGGGCCTGTACTTCAAGATACCGCTCATCCAGGAAGTTCGCCGACTGCCAAAGACGCGCCAGTTCTGGGCCAGCGGCGCCAGCGACGTGCTGGAGGCTCTGCCGACGAAGGATGGAAAGAAGGTCGAGATCTCAATCTGGGCCATGTGGCGGATCACCGACCCTGAAAAGTTTGTGAAGGAAATGCGAACCGTTGAGAACGCTGAGCAACAGGTGATTCAGCGCGTTCGGGCCAGTGTTCGCGATGTCATCACGGCGTATGACCTTTCCGAAGTGGTTCGCAGCACGGATCGCGAACTCACCAACTCGTTCGGACTCACGGATGTTCCGGATGCCGTCGGCGGTAAGGATGCCGTCGCAGACGTTCTGAATCCTGCCGGGGAACAGACTTCAATCAGGATCGGTCGCGAAAAAATCGTGGCGGAGATCCGTCAGCGAATTGAATCCGTCCTTGGCAACACGGAAGGAGAGACATCCGAGAACTCCATCGACCGCGGCATCGAACTGGTCGACGTGGGAGTCAGCAATATCGGCTTCGCCCCGACGGTCCGCCAGGCGGCTTTCGATCGGCTGAAGGCGTTCATGGAAGCCATCGCCGCTCGA
This sequence comes from Planctomycetaceae bacterium, assembly GCA_041398785.1. NCBI lineage: Bacteria > Pseudomonadati > Planctomycetota > Planctomycetia > Planctomycetales > Planctomycetaceae > Planctomycetaceae bacterium. The sequence goes on from JAWKUA010000004.1 coordinate 309,574, forward strand.
TACGAGAACGAAGGTCAGCGGCGCAAACAGGAAATCATCAACGAGACCAACGCGGAAGTGGAAAAGATTCGCGGTGAAGGTGAAGAACAGAGCAAGCGGCTTCGCGGTGAAGTCGAAGCCGAGATCATTGAACGATACGCGACCGCCATTCGCACAACCGGTGACTTCTACAACTTCCAGCGGACACTGGAAGTGTATGAAGCGGCACTTGGCAACGGCACTCGGCTGATCCTGACGACCGACAGCGACCTGTTTCGCATGCTGAAGGATGTCGGAGCCGGCGCGTCCGCAGCCGGCCAGCCCGAGACTCCCTCTCAGTCCGCCGGAACGCCGTAGCAGTCCGGGCTCCGCGCTCGCATATCGCGAGAAATCTGATTCACTGCGGGCATGATCGCAGCGACCCCGAAGTGCGGGCGATTTCGTGCTTTACAACGGTCACCGGATGCGATTCACTGCCATCGCATGAACGAGTCAGCCGCAATTCCCGTCAACCTGTACCCCCGTTCGAAGCGGGTCGCCGTCCTGCGCCGGTTGTCATTCGTCGCTGCGATGCTGAGCCTGGTTGCCTTCGGGCTGGTATTTCCCTTTCCGCTGCATTCCCGGCGCTGGGGCGCGATCTTCGATCTGGCGCACGCGCCGGCATTCTGCATCCTGATGCTGATGATCACCGGCGTGCTGGACCCGCCGGCAATCGGCCTGTCCCGCCGGTTTCTCACCATCCTGAAAATGTCGATGGCCGGTGTGGCACTGCTGGCGGTTGTTCTGGCGGGAATCGGGTTGACGGGTGAGTTTCTGCAGAAGTTCGCCAACCGAAATCCAAGCTGGCACGACGTCGCTGCAAATACTCTGGGACTGGCGGCCGCGGTCTGCTGGATTGCCGCGCAGCATCGCCGTGGTGTTCTTCGCGCATCCCTGATCGCGGCGGCCTTCGCGCTGCTGATTGGTGTCAGCGTCGATCCACTGCTGGAGATCCATGAACTGGAACTACTTCGTCGGGACATGCCGTTGCTGGCATCCTTCGAACGGCCGCGCGAGCTGCACGGCTGGTACCTGCGAAGTGCGGACATGCTGCGGACTTCGGACTGGGCGACCGATGGAACCCACTCCCTGCGCGTCACGCTGCGACCGGGCCGGTATCCCGGAGCCGCTTTCATTTCACCGGAACCAAACTGGCGCGGCTATGAGACGCTGAAGCTTGATCTTCGCAACCCCGGCCAGCAGCCGCTGCCGCTGATTGTCAAGGTTCACGATCAGGAGCACGAAGACAGCAACTTTGATCACAGCGATCGGTTTCACCGCGAAATCGTTGTGCCCGCCGGCGAAGACCTTACGGTGTCGATCGCGCTGAGTGACATCGAATCCGCCCCCGCTGCCCGCACGATGAACATGGAGAATGTCTCGTTTATTGAGGTGTTTTCACTGGGTGTCGAAGACGAACAGGTGTTCTTTATCGACAACCTGCGCCTGCAGTAGCGTGAATTCGACGTGAATGACTCCGGTTGACGCAACGTCCACGGTTGCAGAATCGATGTCCGCGGTTACCTTGACGGGGCGAGGAAGGCTGGCCGATCTCGCGTGGGCCTGATTCGCAACCGCTCAGTCGCAGCCGGTCCCGCCATTACAGCGTCCCGCGATGTCTGTTTCCCCCGCGTCCGGAACACACAACATTTTCGCCCGTTCCCTGGTCACAGAAAGTCGGCAGGCATGAGATTCTCCGCGTCGCTGTCCGCATTCGTCATGACTGTCCTGGTCTGTGTGCCGGGTTTTGCCGACGAAATTACGCTGAAGGCCGATAACAGTCAGCACTGGTACCGCGGCAACATGCACACACATTCGCTGTGGAGCGACGGTGATGACTATCCGGAAATGATTGCTTCGTGGTACCTCGAACGCGACTACGACTTTCTGGTCTTCACGGACCACAACGTTCTGCTGCAGGGCGAACGCTGGAGCGACATCGAAAAGAACGCCGGCGGGCGAGCGGCGTTCGAAAAGCTGCAGGCGAAGTTCCCGGCCGACTGGATCAAAACACGTACCACCGATGATCGCCACGAAGTCAGGCTCAAGACGTTCGATGAAGTTTTCGAACGGTTGGCGGTGCCGGGTGAGTTCCTGCTGATTCAGGGAGAAGAGATCACCGACCGATTTCAGAATCTGCCCGTCCACATGTGCGCCACCAATACGAAGGAACTGCTGCCGCCGCTGCACGGAGACAGCGTTGCGGAGGTCATGCAGCGGAATATCGATGCGGCGCGTTCACGCCGCGAGAGGTCCGGTGTGAAGACGCTGGTGCACCTGAATCACCCGAATTTCGGCTGGGGCGTGACTGCTGAGGATCTGATGCAAGTCGTCGGCGAAGACTTCTTTGAGGTCTACAACGGACATCCTTCGGTGAACAACTCCGGCGACGAAACTCACGCGTCCACCGAACGCATGTGGGACATCATTAACACCTGGCGACTCGCAAAGCTGAAACTGCCGATGATGTACGGACTGGCAACCGACGACGGTCACCACTATCACCGTCAGCCTGCGGTCACCGGAAGCCAGCCGGGCCGCGGCTGGGTGATGGTTCTGGCGGAGAGGCTCGATCCTGACACGCTGGTCGAATCCCTGGAAGCCGGCCGGTTTTATTCTTCGAGCGGCGTGTTCCTTGACGAAATTCGTGTCACCGCTGACTCGCTGTTTGTCGACGTGAGAGAAGAGCAAGGCGTGACATACCGCATCGACTTCATCGGTACTCCGCGAGATTTCGACGACACGACGGCCCCCGCAGTCGCCGACGAAGAGAAAGCAGCCGGGATCACTCGACGCTACAGCGACGACGTCGGCGCTGTGTTGAAGTCCGTTGACGGATCTTCGGCCACCTACGAATTCACCGGCGACGAACTCTACGTGCGAGCCGTCGTGACATCGTCCCGCAAACACCCAAACCCCAGCGAACCCGGTGAGTTTGAAAAAGCCTGGGTGCAGCCGACGGAGTTTGCAGATTAACTGGCAGGGCTGTCAGATTGAATCGCTTCTGGCTGACGCCTCAATTGCCTATGCATCGTCGGTCATTCGGGACAATTCGTCGGCAGGCAGAAACTGCATTGCAGCGTGGCGAATTGTAAGGACGAACGCGACATCGCCACGGATCGTGTAGAGAATTCTGTACGAACCGACAAGCATTTGTCTGATTTGCACTTGCGTGTCGCGGCTCTCCGGCGCTTCGCCCAGTGAACCGGCAAGACTTGCGAGCTGCGAGAACGCCTGGCCCATACGCGTCCGCCAGCGCTTCGCGTTCTGCGGCGCGCGATCGGCGATGTAACGAAAGGCGTTCTCAAAATCACGCCCGGCGCGCTCGGACAACTCGACTTCAAAGGCCATGCTTTGCGTCGAACTCCTTCAGGAACCTTCCCGCGCTCATCGTTCGGCCGGCCTCGACGTCTGCAAGTCCCTCACGCACCGCTGCAAGCGAGTCCGCGTATTCTTCAGGAGACTCCACGCCCATCATCCGGCGATACGCCGCTTCCGACATCAGTACAAAGCCCTCGCCCGACAGGAATCCGTGACTGCGACTCAGTGCTGCCTTCATATCTTCTGTCAGGTCAATACTCATATCCGTTCTCGATCCAATGGCGACGGTTGCTCCCGACGTCAGCAAAATGCTTCGGCAAGGCATCAGATACCGTCAGGGCAGGCATTGTACGAAGGCCGCATTCACGGCGCAACTGTTTCGGCTTTGAACGCTTCCATCAACTCACCGTTCGCGATCCACGCCAGAAAGTACGGCTCTGACGCATCCGGTTCCTTCAACGCCAGGAGGAACGGCTTGTTGAAGATCAATCGGCGTGTGCGGTCGCCGTCGTAGGTTCCGAACCCATTTTCGCCGAGAATCCCGGCCTCCGCTGCACTGATGAAATCGGCACCGGTTTCGTCCAGCCTCAGCATGATGTCGATCCGTGCAACGATGATCCGCATGTCCCATTCGAAGGCCACAAACCTTTGGTTCTCCAGTTCGTCGAATCGTTTCCGCATCGAAAAATCCAGCACAGGAATCTGCAGCGTTTCCAGCCCCGCCAGTGAGTACCGTGTGTGTTCCGGATTCGGGTTCCGGACTCGTTCCGTCACGATTCCCACGTCGCCGCCAGCGTTTCTCCCGGCGGAATCATGGCCAGAATGATCTCGTCTCGCTGTTTGCCGATGGTCGCTAGCTGAATGATGAAGTTGTCGTCACCCAAATCATCAACAATCCGCAACTGGTCCTCAAACACCGGTGTTGAATACGCCGGACTTCGGTTCATAGCCGAACGACGCCACACCGGCCGTCGAGCCGATTCCTTCGAAGGACAGCGGCATTGCAAACGGTCAAACAGAGATTGAACGGCATCTGCTTGCGAATCATCGCATACAGCCGCATCCCCGGTCTTATATCGTCGTCCAGTTTCAGCGGCTCGGCAAATGGCTCGACGTCTGAAACTTCTGCCGCAATTCTTCCAGCAGCGCCGTTGTTTCTGACGTGCTGACGCCTGTGGCGGTTGCCGAAAACGACTCAGGCGAGAGTGCGGAGACGTCGAATGGATGACGGTTGAGCAGATCGACGACCGGAGCCGATGGAGACAACTCCGCGGGACCGCCAAGCTGTTCGTTCATCATGTCCCATGAAATCTGGAAGGCTGCACACCAGAGTTGATTGCGAGTTGGTTCAAGTGGCACTGCGGATGAGGGAAAGATGTCGGTCTGTGTCAAATCGTCAGCGTTAGGCGGGCTGCTGAATTTCTGATTCGGAATCTCGTCCTCCAGATCTTCCGGCCAGTCGTCTCCCTGAAACGTTTCGGTGTGGTACTGTGGTGTCAGCAGTCCGGCGAGAACGGAGCGGTCGATGTCGCGCGACAGGAATCTGAATGTGCCGTCAGCCAACAGGACGCCTGCACCTCCGCCGGGATAGGTCTCGGTGCCGCCGTAAAACGACTTGAAGAATTCGCCTGTTGGCAGGTCACGCGGTTCCGACCAGACCACGCCGACTTTCGGGTCCTCGACCAGTAGAATCGTGTTCGAAACTCCGTCTTTGAAGTCGTCGGCCTTGAGTGCCTGGTGTGCAGGCCACGCCGTTCGCCTGCCGATAATCGCGAAGTAGTTGGTCGCCGAATCGCCGTGGTCGATCACGTCCGATTGAAACACGGCCGGAGCCTTTGTGTGCAGTTTCGAGTTGTTCGGTCCGTCCCAGGGTTCGTCCAGCCGATAAGCTGCTGCCAGCTCGGGTTCGTCAAGATACGGCAGGATTAATGCTCGCCAGCTATGCCACCGCCTGCCGTCCGGGCCCAGCGTGAATGCGGGCGGAAAAGACTCGTATCTGTCGTGATAGTTATGAAGGGCAAGGCCGATGCTTCTCAGGTCAGCTCTTGTCGCATCGCGAGCGGCTGCGAAGCGAGCATTGCGAACGGCTGGAACGGCCAACACAAGCAGCACTCCGACAATCCCCAATCCGGCCCACAGCGCGGGATTTCGAAACAATCGACTCATGACGCCGTCCCTCACCGTATGCCCAACTGCTTCATTTTCTGCTGCAGACTCTGCCGATGAATTCCCAGCCGTCGAGCGGCTGCGCTGACATTGCCGTTTTCAAGCGCAACCGCCCGCGTGACGGCCTGCCGTTCGAAGTCCTCGACAAGCTGATTTCGTGCCTCCGTCAATGGCAGATCCAGGTAGATTTCGAATTTGTCTAAATCGGATTTCGGGCGTTCAGCAATGAGTCCCAGATCCTGCGAAGTAATGGTATCGCCTTCGCAGAGTGCCGCTGCGGATCGCACCATTTGCTGTAGTTCTCGCACGTTTCCAGGCCACCGATGTTGCAGCAGGGCGGTTACCGCTTCGCCGGAGAACTCGGCTGAGTCCCCGAGGAATTCGTTCGCCAGCAGCAGAATATCCTCCTGCCTGTTCCGCAGCGGTGGAATCAGCAGTTCGATTCCCTTCAGTCGAAAATAGAGATCCTGACGAAACGCCTTGTCCGTGATTGCCTGGTCCAGATCCTGATGAGTCGCGCTGATGACTCGCACGTTGACTGCGACACAGTCTTCCGCACCTACCGGCTGAACAATGCCTTCCTGCAGAACTCGCAGCAGCCGCTTCTGAACGGATGCGGGCATATCGCCGATTTCGTCCAGGAACAGCGTGCCGCCGTCCGCTTGTCGAAACACGCCTTCGCGGTTGCGATTGGCTCCCGTGAACGCGCCCTTCACGTGGCCGAACAGCTCGCTTTCCACAAGCGATTCCGCGATCGCGGCGGTGTTGAGGGCGATGAACGGCCCGTTCGAGCGCGCGCTGCGCTGGTGAAGTTCGCGAGCGACCAGCTCCTTGCCGGTGCCACTTTCGCCGCGGATCAGAACTGGCAGCGACGTCGCCGCCCCTTTGTCGATCTGGCGAAACAGCCTCTGCATGGCCCGGCTTGTTCCGACCAGACCACCGAATCGCACGCCGCCTTCAACCTGATGCTGAAGCTCGTCGACTCGTTGCTGCAGCCGAACGCGCTCTTCGGAGCGGCGCGCGATGGCGCGCAGGTGATCGACGTCGAATGGCTTCGTCAGAAAGTCATTCGCTCCACGCCGAATGCATTCGACCGCATGCTGCACGGTGTCGTTGGCAGTGACGACGATGATTTCCGGCTTGATCAGCGACCGATTCCCGTCCTTTCCGGGCGAGCAGCACCAAATCGGGAGCCGGCCTTGAGTGCTTCGTCTCCGTCCGCGGCTTCGATGACGGTCATGCCGTAGCTGTTCGTCGAGGATCTTCACCGCGCGAGCCCTGCTGCAACCACCGGATCGTCGTTGGCAACGCACGTGACCTGACCCGATGATTTCCAAACCAGTCTTGATCAGGGTCGAAACCGATTCGCGCTGCAAACGACGTTCCGTTCCGCGAAACACCGAACCATCCCGTCCTTTCCGGGCATGTTCTCAAGATCGAGCAGCACCACTGGCCTCGAGGAATGCGTCATTCCGAAATGGCCTTGAGCCGCGAACCAGCTTCTTGTCTCCGTCCGTACGAATGCTTCGATGACGGTCCGCACCGTCGAATAGCCGCTCTCAGCCGCAGCCGACCGCCATGCCGTAGCGAGCGGGTGTGTTCGTCATCAACGATGAGGATCTTCGAATAGCACTCTCCCATGTTTAACCGCGAGCCCTGGCATGTTTAACCTTGCGCTGCGCTCTGTCCCTTTCAACCACCGGATCGACTCCCGAGTTCAGTGCAAGTTCAGCGACGCACGCCGACTGACTACCTGATCCCGGAATGCGTGATGCCAGCAAACCAGTCAAGCGCAGCTCCGGTTAAACATGGCAGCCATTCGAATTAAACATTTGTCATGTTCTCTGACGTAATCGCCGATGACTCAATGCCGTTTCCGTGTCGAGAAACAGCTTCCACTGGCCCAGAGCGAATGCCTCTTTGGCGGTTCGTTCTCCCGGTGCAAATCGTGCACAGCGGATGAAGCCCATCGCAACAAGCCGCGTTTTCGAACAACCACCGCACGCCGACTGACTCCTGGAACGCTTCTTCGCGAAACATTCGCTCCCGCGATCTCGAGCGCAGCTCTGTCCGTTTCAACCACCGGATCGACTCCCGAGTTTGGTTCGCACGCCGACTGACTACCTGATTCCAGAATGCGTGACGCCAGCAAACCAGTCAGCGCTCCCCAGGGGTCGCGGTTAAACATTCTGTCATGTTTAACCGCGAGCCCTGGCGAGCGCTGCGCTCTGTCCGTTTCAACCACCGGATCGACTCCCGAGTTCAGTGCAACGCACGCCGACTGACTACCTGATCCCAGAACGCGTGATGCCAGCAAACCAGTCAAGCGCTCCCCAGGGGTCGCGGTTAAACATGGCTACCTGATCCCGGAACAGCCAGCAAACCAGTGACTTCATGGCAAGCACCGTGCCCTGTCCGCTGCCGTCTTTGCAGCGGATGCTGCCGCCAAGTTCCTTCACGCGTTCCCGGACAAGATACAGACCCAGCCCGGTTCCGTCCTGTTTGCCGGTCACGAACGGTTCGAAGATCTGATCTTTCAGGCGGTGATCGACGCCTGGTCCGTTGTCGACGATTTCAACGACCACGGCCGACTCTTCGTGGAAAGTCCGGACCGTCACCCGCGGACGGTCGCCTTCGCGAGCCGCTTCGATCGCGTTCTTGATCAGGTTGAAGAAGATTTCGCTCAGCGTGGCATCTGATGCCATTACAACGGTCTCCGACGTGTTCAATTCTGTGACGACCTGCACGCCGTACTGCCGGGCGAAGTGCCGCAGGATATGCAGCAGCCGTTCGATGACGCGGTCCGGACTTGCCGGCTTTGCGCTGTCGTCGGCCGGGCGCGAATAGTCGAGCAGCCGCCGAGCCATTTCATTTAGCCGATCGATCTCCGTAACGATCATTTCCACGTCTCTTGTGTGCTCGTGGTCCGGACCGAGGTCTTCATTCAGCAGCGTCGCAATGGTCTTCATCGACGACAGCGGATTTTTCAGTTCATGCGCCAGCGAACCGGACATCAGTCCCAGCACTGACAGTTTTTCCTGCTGCATGGCGCGACGTTCGGCGGTCTGTCGAGCCGCTTCCAGATGCCGGTTGTGCAGCGTCGCCGCAAACTGGTCGGCGAGCAGCGCCAGCGCGTGAAGCTGTTCCGTGCTGATACGGTCGCGGCCTTCCGGAAGCCCCAGCAGCAGCCAGCCCTGAATGTCACGGAACGCTATTCGAAACACGGCGGCAGCATCCAGCTCCCGCAATCGCGCTGCAGCATCAATCTGGCGGCACGAAGCTCGTTCATGCCAGAGCTCTTCATCCTGAAACGTCACGCCGCAGATCTGCTCCCGCAACCAGTCCGGGACCTGATTCCGCAGCCACGCTTCCGGAGCACCGCACATGGCGGGAAACGGCTCCGCCAGACACAACCACGCGTACTCCACATTCAGCGCCTGTTGCAGTGCGCTGACAAACCAGGAAGCGATGTCGGTCGCGTCACCGGTTGCGCGCCGCGACAACTCCACGGACAGATGATGAGTCGCGTCACGAACGCGTGTCACGTCGCGGCCGACCAGATATCGCAATGCTTCGCCGACTCGCAGTCGAAGCGGCTGCCATGCCAGCACCAGCAACACCGCCAGAATTCCTTCCAGCAGCAGCAGGTTCAGATTCAGGTCGCCACCAATTCTGCGGGCAACCGGGGCGATTGTGATCGCATGCAGCCACAGCAAAGCAAACACAATGGCTCCGTAGACCAGCGTTCGTTCCAGAACCAAAGGAAGCAGTCTGCGTCGAAAGATGTGCCATGCAAACACGAATGTCGGAGCCAGCGGAGACATGGCCGTCAGCAGGCGCAGAGCAGGTTCCGCGGTCGATGTTTTCGAAAGTGTCGAATAGAGGATTGCCAGCCCGGTGGCCACAACCAGGCAGACTGCCATCTGCCACAGCACGTGATTTCCACCCGGCAGCTGCAGCCGACGGTATTGCCGAAAAAACAGCACCGCGGCAGCAAGATTCGCCATGCTCAGCCACAGCAGATACGGAATGCGAAACGCATTCACGGCATCCATGAAGTCTCGAGTATCACTACGAATCACGACCGCCGCCACAGGAACCAGCATCAGCACCGGTGTGTAGAACGCGGTTAGTCGGCGATCGAATTTCGGAAACGGATCCGCTCCGGACAACTGCAGCCTGACCGCTCCGTGCAGCAGCGCGCAGGGCATCAGCAGCAGTCCGCCGGCCATCATGATCATGGAGGCGTCGTCGAATGCTGCGGCCAGAATCCCCGACACCGGTCGCAGCAGCACGTGAGCAAAGTTCCCGGCATGCCACAGCCACGCTCCGCCAGCCAGCCATTTCATCCACAACGCAACAACCGGCCGGTTGACTCGATCCAGCATCACCAGAAGCAACACCGACTCCACAACAGTGGCAAACCCGTGACAGAAAAGTTCCAGTTGAGCGAGCATGAAACAACTTCGTTGCAGTTACGAATCCTCACAGGCAGCGTATCGAAAGTCCTCGCGTCGTCGTAGTCGAGCCTCGCGGTTGCTGACTCGTGGAGGCTCTTTGTGCATTAAGACAAGGCGTGCCCGAGGGAAACAATTCCGCCGCCGAACCAGATCAGCCAGCCAAGGCTCCAGATCAGCATGCGAATGACGCGGGCAGTCGCGTGCTTCGGACGCCACATCCACTGCACGAACACGGCCAGCAGCAGCGGAGGCAGGCACCACGGGAGCAGCCACAAGGAACACTCAAGGCAGCAGCCCTGCATCTCCAGCGCGACGGCGCCGGTCATCGGTCCGAACAGCGATGCCACTGTCGTCAGTGCCACTCGAACCGGCCGCTGAGTCGCGTTGTCCAGCCCGTTGGAAATAGCCAGAAACGTCAGCGCTGCAAACACGCCCCACAACGCGAGAAACGTCATCAGGTGAGAACTGCTCAGCCAGCCGTGGCGACGTTCTCGCGACGGCAGCGGAGCTTCAGGATGCGCTGGTGGCTGAAATGGATTCACGGAACAACCTCCGTACGGGAGTTGTTGCGAACACATGCCGTCTTCAGAATCGTCACGTCGTCGTCCAGAAGTCGCTCAGTGAGGTCGTCCTGTAACAATTCAGCGGTCGTCTGCCACTTCGTTCCGAGCTGTGTCAGCGACACGCGCAGCCTTGCGCTTCCAGCGTCGGAGGACAGCCGATAGTCAACACAAACCGAAATCTCTCCGGAGCGAGTGTCGCGAGACACGACGGCAAACAGAGTTCCGCGAACCAGCAGCCGTGTTCCACAGGAAATATCCAGCCATCGTTCCTGCGAGGAAGACACGCGAATCTGATCGACGCGATACCAGCTTGAAAGAAGCCGCCAAATCGACTGGCAGGCCTCGTGGAGGCGTTGATTCATGACGTCACACTCCTGCGCGGGCAGTCACGGTCTCGCACGACTGAAAACGTGGGTTGCGGCCGCCGCGAGGTACAGCAAACACGGCACCACCATCCACAGCGGGAGGTGAAGTTTCGGAGCGACAGCAAAACAGAAACCGATGACGCCCGCGAGTCCGATCCCGGCACCAGGGCCTTGCGCCTTCCAGGCAATCAGGTTGCCAAGGAAGTAAACGCCAACGAATACAAATCCGAGCGACTCGCGCAGCGTCAACGTCCCGAACGGCTCGCCCGGCGGAATCAGATGAGCGATCAGCATGAACAGGAAGAACGCAAGGTATCCCGAACTGACGAGCCGCGCTGACCATTTCAATGATTGTGCCAGCCAGTTGATTTCGTCGTGACGTGTCATTGGTGTTCTCTCCGTTCGCATGACTGACTTTGTCTCGTTCCTGGGCTCCGCCCTGGAACGAGTTGTGCCGGTCAAATCACTCCGCACTGACCTGGGCCTTCAGTTGCGCGAGTTCTGCGGCCAGTTTTTCGTCGCGTTCCTGAGCTTCGAACTGGCGTTCGAGATCGGCGGCGTCCGGATCCTTGCCGTCCATGCGTTCCCAGGCTTCACTGAGAGCTTCCTCGCGTTCGACCTTCTGTTCCATTCGGTTGAACTGTGCAAACGCCGACTTGCTGCACGATCGTTCCATCGCCGCATTGATCTTCTGAGTCGACGACGCGCGCGCCATGCGAGCTGTCAGCAGCGTTTTCTTTTGCTTCGCCTGGCGAATCTTGTCTTCCAGATCTCGCACGGCGTCCTGCAGCTTCAACACTTCCTTCTGCTGTTTGGCGTGGTCATCCGCGTAGCGATCGGCTCGCTGAGTCGCCGAGACCTTTTGATCCAGGGCCGCTTTGGCGGCGGCTTCGTCGCCGCGTTTCATCGCCGAAGTTGCTCGTTCCATCCACTTGTCCGCTTCGCTGCGTTCTCGTTCGCCGCGTTTGCGCATCTGAATCTCGTCGGCGACCGCTTCCGCCACGCTGCAGCGGACTCGGTCGAGTTCTTCCTCCATGTCGAGAATCAACTGATGAAGCATACGTTCGGGGTCTTCGATCTTTTCTCTCAGCGAAGTAACGCTGGACCGCATGACGAGACTGAATTGTGAGAGCCATTTCATGAGCATTGACCTTTCGGAATCAAGAGTTTGAACAGTAACACGCGTCCCTACTTCCACGTCGCCAGCTCCGCCGACAGCATTCGAATTCGAGCCAGCAGTTTTTCGCGGTGGTTCTCGCAGATCGCGGCCAAAGCGATCACGGTTGCTCCAAACGCGACACCGTAGATCCACAGCAGCCCTGGGTTGTCAATCGTGGACCGCACCACCATCGCGACAAGATCTGCCAGCAGGAACGCCGAACCGGTATACGCGAGTGCTCGCAGCCGCAGGCCGATGGCAGCCAGAATCACGGCGACTGAGAAGACCATCAGCGACAGATGCGGCATCCAGCTCGATCCCAGCAGATTGAACGTCGGCGACACCAGAATCGTCAGTGCTCCGAGATACCGCAGAGGGTCATGCGACGCGGGCGGTAGTTCCTTCTTCATCAGTTCGACAAACCCCAGCACAGACAAACCAACCGGCACGAGGTACCACTGTGGGTCGGTGAAGTTCAGCGTCCGCCACAACAGAATCAGTGCAGCGTTGAGAATCATTCCGGTCAGCAGGCCGTACCGTTTTTTGCGAGTGACCAGGGCCATGTGAAAGTAGATTCCGGCCGCTCCGAACATCGCCAGCGAATTCCACCCGAGCCACGGCGAAGGTCGTCCGAAGAGTTCTCGCCCGAACCCCATCACGGCGACGATCGCGGGAAGAATCTGCCCAACGGCCACGAAGGGTTTTCTGGCGATGTTGAAGCGCGAGCTGTCGCGACTCAGCTTTGCCGCTGCCAGAGCCACGACGGACGTTCCCAGCAGCACGAACTGACTCACGCCAACGCCGAATTCGATCACGCCGTGAACGAACAGCCATCCGACGGCCGCCGTCGTCACGGCGAAGCTCAGCCAGACTCCGGCCTGCTGCTGCCGTCGAATCGCCTGGAGAAATTCGCTCACTGCCATGATCGCGAATCCGGTACTCATCAGCACAAACTGAATGGCCGTGTAACCGTCGGCCACCAGCGACCGTGCAACCAGCACCACCATCCCCGCTCGCAGAATCGCGGTCCACGCGGCAGCGGCAGTCATGTCGAGGCGTTGTTGACTGCAATCAAAGGCCAGCACGCTGACGGCCGCCGCCAGGAACGCCAGTGGAATCACGACGACCGCAGATTCGCTCAGCAGCGCGATCGGCACGAATCCGCTCAGGCCGCCGACTGCGGCGACCAGCAGCAGCAGTTGAATGTTCGCCGCGATCGCGAGCCAGGTTCGGGTTGAACGACTTCGGTCTTCCTGGCGGGAAGTAGTTGACAAGTGATCTGCGCGGACGCTGGCAGCGTCCGCCACGTGGCTGATGCTGCCAGCATCAGCGGATCCGCTTTGCAGCGGATTGCGTTGCATGACTCCCATTGAATTCGCCACTGCGATGCCAGCAGTGCGCCGACGCCGATCTGCAAGAAACAGCACTCCCAGCGAGATCGCCGCCGCCAGCCGAGCCGGCCAACTGAAGGCCAAACACGACAGCCCCACAACAACCATCAGCCATGCCTCGGCGATGCGGCCGACAAGGGTCGCATTGACCGTAGGAACTTTTGCAGTGAATCCCCTTGTCACCGCGGCAGTCACCGCCCAGAGAACGGGATACCACGTGTGAGCAATCTCGACTGGCAAGAGCACAGGCAGAGCGGCAGTGACCCACAGGGGCAACAGGATTGTGCCCGCTGCCGCAGCCGTTCGACTTCGAAAGCACCAGCCCGCGGCAAACAACCACAGCACCGACACCGCCGTCGCCACCGGAGTCACTACGCCGCTCATCGCAAGATTCGCGGTCACCAGATTCGGCAGATGAAACGCGACGGCCAGCAGCGACAGAATGAAAAGGCTCAGGTCACACATCGGCACGACGAACGCCTGAACCTGCCGCTCCCGACCGCCGCGGTTTTCACGGACGACGGGGCTCGGTTCCCGTCGCGTTGTTTGTGCATCGTCCGCAACGCGCGTTGTCGATGGAGGTACGCCCAGCGCAACCCGCAGCGCGTGCAACGAACAGCTATCGGCCAGCACACCGGACAGCTTCAGCCAGCCGTATGAGCAGAACGACGCAATCGCCGCGACGATCGAAGCTCCGGCGATCAGCGGAACCGCCCCGACGCCGCTCCCGGCGAACCACGAGACCGCAGCCAGCGACAGAAACAACCAGAAGGTACTACCGGAGACGTAGTGAGGGTTCCTGACGGTGAACATTGCGAACGCCGCCAGCAGAAAACCGAACTGAGTCACTGCGAATGGCTGCAGCGGTTGTCCGAAGTGAAACAGTGCCGCACCAGTCCAGCCGACCGACAGCAGCGCGGTCAGAATCCAGCCGGCGATTTGGCAGAGATTGCGGTCGGTGCCGTCATGTTTGACCGCGAGCCCTGGCGAGCGCTGCGCTTCGACCTTGTCAATGTCTGCGGAAGTCTCGCGATGATCACCGGCATGGTGAGCCACACGCTCCCCGGGGGTCGCGGTTGAACACCGATCCGCCAACGGGATACGGTTCAGCACGCGATCCACAAAGCCCGTCGCCGTCATCGCCACAGCCAGCGCCGCAAGGGCGGTCAGCGAATAGCGCACATCGACGTCGATCACGTCCATCCTGTTCAAACACGGAATTGCGCTGCCGGTTGCCAGTACCAAAGCCAGCAGTGAACCAACAACGTAACGTCGATCACGAAACAGAATCGCGGCTGCAACGAACACCGCGACATTCACCAGCGACACGAAGAACAGTGCTTTCACATGCGTGACCGCCGCCGCGAACAGTGCGACTGCCATCAATGTGGCGAAGTGCTTCATCGGACGGCTCAACCCCTCACTCCGGCCCTCTCCCTTCGATGGGGAAAGGCAGTTGAGCTTGACTCGCCACGTCCTGCAAAGAAGCGGCTTCCCACAGCCACCGCCGCCAGCAACGGCAGATACGTCAACCCATAGAACGCGATCGGCAGGCGATGTTCGTTGATCGCGTGAGCTGCCGTCTGCTTCAACTGAGCGACAATGTCCGCGAACAGCGTGGGCGAACACTGATAAGCAATCGTCGCACAGATCAGAGCCGCCCACACAAACCCGGAATGCCTCGTATCGCGAGCCGCCAGCCCCATCAGCACTGCCGCGATCACGGTCGTTGGAATCACGGCATAGGTCGTCGAGCCGACGTACGAGAAACCGTGGAACGACAGGAAGACTCCGATCGCGGCGATGACCAGCCCCGCAAATAACGGAGCGGCGATGTTCCACGGCAGAGGACGGACGAGATCTCCCGTTCGCTTTCGAAACACATCGGCCACCGTGCGAGCCGTCATCAGCACCGTCGCTGCGACCAGCACGCAGCCGAGTCCGATCCATTCCGCAGGAATCGCCGACAGACACTTCGCCGCGACCAGAATCACAAACTGCAGGCCCAGCATCGCGATCGGCAGAAACCCAAAGACTCGCGGCAGCCGGTGTTCTTCGGCCAGCCAGAACGTGTGCCGATTGACTTTGACCACTCCGACGGTGAACACGGCCCACAACACGGCCATCAGCGTGAACGCCAGAACCGGTGAACCGACAGCCGGGATGAATCCGGCGATGCTCAGCAGTTGGTAGCTGAGCAGAAATGTCGTTTGCCGACCGATCAGCAGGTGATCCAGAATCCGACTGCTGGCGAACCACAGAAATGCGATGGCCGGAATCATCAGCCCCAGCACTTCAGCTGCCGCCAGAGCATTCTGCGTCGCTGTGCCTGCGGACAGCCAACTGAGTGACAGGAAGCTGAGCGGCATCAGCAGCAGCGTCAGCAGGTGCAGCACATTCGCGGTCGCATTCAAACCCAGCCGCTTCCGCCCGAACTCAGCAAACGTGAATCCGATGGCTGTGTAGGCCAGCACCGTCAGGAACTTGAACGTCACCGGCCAGTTCGACCATTCTCGAGTAACCAGCATCAGTGACGACCCGAAGACAATCGCCGCTCCGACAACCAACAGCCACCTGATGTTCTTTTCCTGAAAGAAGCTATCGAAGAACTGTTCAAGGAACGATCTCTGAACCGGCTTCGCTGCATTGTGGACCGAATCTTCAACGATGTCGGCTTCGGTGAGTTCAATGAATTCGGAAGTGTTCGCCCACGTTTCGATGTGTGTTTGAGACATAACCTGCATCCTCCGTCGTGCCATGGAGAAGTGTGATGCAGGCGGCACTATTCAAACGCCGTGCCGAGTCGCTGGACGCAGCACAGAAGTTGTCCGAAGTGCTGTGGCGAATGCAACTTCGGCAGACGGTGCCCATTTGTATTCCTGTCCCGTAGCCGCGAGGTGCAATCGTGCAACTGCGGTCGAAGTGCAGTGGCGACGCTGCGGTCTGTGTGTCATTCGGGTATGGTTCAGCGATGGCATTCTTCGCCGGACGATATTGCCAGCTGATTTCTCTCAGCGCGCCGGTACCACGATGCCTCAGACCGCACGTGTCGCACCATGAGCGAACCGCACCGATACAATCCGTACCAGTCACCACGAGATTGCCCGTCAGTCGCCGTGGAAGTCCGGACAGCACGACCAACTGCGCAGATGATCGCTCGTCGGTTCCGCATTCTTGTCGAGTGCGTGTTTGTGGCGATGACCGTCTGGACGCAACTCATTGTTTCCGTCCTACCGCCTGGGGGAGGATTCAGCACAGAAGAGGTAGTTGCTTTTTATGGTCTCGCCATGTCGGGGCCGTTCGCCATTGCGATTCTGGTTTGGGAGCTGAAGTCGCCCGAGCGTTACACACGGCCGTTCGATGCGTTGCTGAAGCACGTTCTGGTCTGGCTCACGCTGGCTCCGTTGGGAATGGGAATCTACTGGCTATACGACTATATCGAAGGCGGTTACCGCGACAGTCTCGGCTGCGGAATCGCCGTGCTGCTGTTCATGCCTCTGTGGTTTGTGGCAGCGCGCAGGCTCGGCGCTGAAATCAGGTGTTGAAGGTGCTACGATGGCTCACCCACAACGCGATCCTGTTTGATGTCAAACGAGACGTTCACAATGCAGAATCTGGAAGCACTGCTCGAACCCATCCGCCACTCACCGCGGTTGCTGGAAGCTGTCGAATTGCTGAATCGTCAGGTGCAGAATGAACAGCAACGAAGACAGCGGTTCTACCAGGAAATGACCGAGGAGCAGAAGGTCGAGTTCATCGACGGCGACGTGGTGCTGCATTCGCCGGCCCGCAATCGCCATCTGGACGCGACCGGGTTTCTTGTGAGGCTGTTGAGCACCTTCGTCGATATCCACAAGCTTGGAACCGTCAGGTCCGAAAAATGCCTGTGCGTGTTTCCGCGGAACGACTACGAACCGGACATTGTGTTCTTCGGCCCTGAGAAAGCCGCGACGCTGAAACCCGATACGCTGAAGTTTCCCGTCCCGGATTTCATTGTCGAAGTGTTATCCGATTCGACGGAAGCACGTGCCCGCGGCGTGAAACTGGAAGACTACGCGGCCAACGGAGTGCGGGAATACTGGATCATCGATTCCGAACACGGCGCCGTCGAACAGCGGCTTTTGCGAGACGGCGACTACGAACTGTTGATGAAATCGTCGTCCGGTACTTTGAAGAGCCAGGTTATTGAAGGGTTCGCGATTCCCGTTGAGGCCGTGTTCGACGAAGCCGCAAATCTGGAAACGCTGAAATCGCTGCTGTCGTGAGAGCCCCTGTACTCCTGTCGGTGCTTCGTGCAGGCGAGTGCCGCGCGAATCAGCCAGCGCTATTCGCCTCGTATGACCGTGACCGTTGCCAGGCCGGGCCGAGATATATCACGCAACCCTGCTGCGTCGGCAGCGAGAATACGACATGGCAAGGCAAGGCGTGCCTTGTGGCTGCCCCAAGTGGTGACAACTTCGCCGCATCGGCTTAGACTGACATCGCGGGCACGGAAAGGCGAGGAATCCCCATGACCGTCACATCCACCTTCAGCATCGGCAGCACGGATGATTCGGTGGTCGTACGAATCACCGGCCACGGAACTCGCGAGCACAGCCCGGGTTTCGTCGAAGAAGTGGCAGCCGCGGTTGCAAACGCTCCGGATCAGACGCTGGTCGTCGACGTCGAGCATTGCGACTATCTGGACAGTACGTTTCTGGGGTGCCTGGTGACGCTGTTTCGACGGACAGAAATGCGCATGAGCGTCTGTGCCAGCGAACGCAGGAAGGCTCACCTGTTCTCGTCGGCTCGCATCGACCGACTGATTCCGGTGTGCGATCCGCAGAACGTGACGTTTCCGTCCCAATGGCGCAGCATCTGCGACGATTCCCCCGACGACGACGTCGAACTTGCCCGGCAGGTGGTGGAGTCTCACCGGAGCCTTGCTGAGATCGGCGGTCCGAATGCTCGCGTGTTCCGGTCAGTGGCCGAACAACTGGAAAGCGATCTCAAGGCGCGAAACATCGGCTGATGCTGCGTTCGATCATTTCCTGTGCCCCGCATCGCCTGTCAGCAAGTCAAGGCTGCTCGGCCGCGAAAATGTTCAGATCAAAAAAAAGCTGAACGATTGCACGGCTGTGGCGGGACGTCCTTAGGAATGGCGGGTAACATCATGGTGGGACTGCAGTCTCGCAATCACTTCTGCCGGCAGCGTCGATTCTTCCGACCGCGGCTACTCCTGTCATCGCGTTCTTTCGGGAATTCTCCCGTTTTCAGTGTCCCTTCTCTGCAATTCAAAGGAGACCATTGACGATGCAACGACGATTCACGAACCGAGGTTTTACTTTGATCGAATTGCTTGTGGTGATTGCCATCATCGCAATTCTGATCGCACTGCTGCTGCCGGCCGTTCAACAGGCCCGCGAAGCAGCACGAAGGACGCAATGCAGAAACAATCTGAAACAGATTGGCATTGCAATGCACAACTACCACGACGTTCACAACACGTTTCCCGCCGGAAACATCACCATGGGACCGTGCTGCGGTACGCCGAGCCTGCTGAACTGGGCTATCTCGATCCTGCCGTTTCTGGAACAAACGAATCTACAGAACCAGTACAACTTTAATCTGCCCAATGAAGACCCCGTCAACCAGATCGTCGTGCGACAGCCGTTGGTGGTTTACAACTGCCCTTCGGATATCAACGGCGGTCGTTTGGAGGTGCCCGGTTCCGGTCCCCACGGCGGCCAGCAGTGGGCAATGAGTTCCTACCGCGGGATGGGTGGTGTCGGCTGGTCGGCCGGCGACAGTTACATTTATCGCCGGCAGTGGGACAGTTCAGACATTCTGCATCCGAACGCGGTCGGTAACCTGCGCGGGATGCTGCACTGGGTTGGCGGCGATCTGAATTCGAATCCCTCCGGGAAGTATTCCTGCGTGAAGATGCGCGACGTGGTCGATGGCACGTCGAACACGACTTTTGTCGGTGAGTTTCACACGGTGACTTCGCCGCGACGAGGCACATTCTGGGGATACACCTATACGTCTTATGTGCTGTCCTGTGCCACGCCGGAAAGTCGCACGCTGGTCGCGGACTACGACAAGTGCGCATCTCAGGGTGACTCGAATCCCTGCAAGCGCGCCTGGGGATCGCTGCACAGCGGAGGTTCCATCAACTTTCTGCTGACGGACGGTTCTGTGCGGGGAATCTCGCCGAACATCGACATGGGGATCTGGCTGGCGGCCGCCACAATCCAGGGCGGCGAAGTCATGGGAGAATTCTGATCTCCTGAATTCTGCCGTCTGATTCCCTTCTTCGGGCCGCGAGCAGGATTGCAACTCGGCGATCCAGACGTTGTCGAGTTGCGTCCGGCCCGGCGGCCCGCTTCTTGTCTGATTTCGATCACTGCAACGGAGTCCGTCATGCGCGCAATGTCCGTATCCAGTCTGGCTTTTGCTCTGGCTGCGTTTTTCGTTATTGGCTGCGGCGAATCCCGCAAGTCTGCTTCCGTCACCGGCAAGGTCACACTCAACGGCGCGCCAGTGTCGGATGTCGTTGTGCTGTTCCAGCCGGCCGGGGCGGTTGGTTCGAAAGAGACGGACCTCGGAATGGGGTCGTACGGCAAGACCGACCGAGACGGCAACTTCACGATGTTGTTCTCTGACAACGACAGTGAAGGAGCTATGATCGGCGAACATTCCGTAACGATTCAGGAACTGACTCCGGAAGGCCAGGAAGACAACGACGCAGGTGGGATCGGCGAGGAGACATCCAGCCGCATTCCGCAGCAGTGGGGCAACGCCTCAAAGCGATACAGCGTCAAAGAAGGCGACAACGAAGCGAACTTCGAGTTGAGCCAGTAGCAACCCTCGTGACGAGCGGACTGGCGTCCACAGCTTCAGGCGTTACACCGAATTCTCTTTCATCCGGCGACCGTTCGGCTTGAAACGCCTGTGGCGATTCGGCGTTCTCGGGAGTTGAAGATTTCTGATTGTCGCATCAACGTGCTGCCTGCCGACGCTGCTGTCCGAACGCCCAGAACTCAGACGGCGTATGCGCATCATGGAAATGCACGAAAGCCTGTTCGACGATTCGCGGGTGCGACGTTGCGACGTCCGATGCTTCACCCACGTCTGTTGCCAGATCGTAGAGTTCGATTCCTTCACGCTGGTCGATCGAACTCACATTGTTCTGCACGGCTTTCCAGTTACCGAACCGAACGGCTCGCTTGCCGCCCTGCTCGTAAAATTCCCAGTACAGGTAGTCATGCTGAAGCTGGCCGCGGTTGCCGCCCGTCAATTCCTGCACCAGGCTGATGCCGTCGCAGTCAGCAGGAGCGTCGATCCCGGCCAGATCGCAAAATGTCGGCAGCATGTCCCAGTGTGCGGAAATCAGTTCCGACGTTGAACCGGGTGCGATGCGCCCCGGCCAGCGGGCAATGAAGGGCGCGCGAATGCCGCCTTCGTAAACGTCGCGCTTGTGGCCACGCAGCGGTCCGTTACTGTCGAAGAATTCCGGGTCGTGGCCGCCTTCCCTGTGAGGCCCGTTGTCGCTGCTGAGCATCACGATCGTGTTTTCGTCCAGGTCCAGTTCATTCAGCAGCGCCATCAGCTCACCGACCTGCTCGTCCAGCAGAGTCATCATGCCGGCAAATGCCGCGACCGGATTCTTCATCTCTGTACCGGCATAGCGCCCCACCTTGTCGGCGAACTGCGGAAACTTTTCCTCAAATGGCGCTGCGTATTCTCGCGGTACGTGCATTGCGGCGTGAGGAATCGTGACGGGCAGAAACAGAAAGAATTTCTCATTCCGGTTGTCTCGCACAAACTGCAGCGCCTGGTCCATGATCAGCGTCGCGCTGTAGGCGGCGCCACCAAGTTCTATCCGCTGCTTGTTCTTCCACAGGTGACCGGGGTAGTAGTTGTGGGCTTCGCGTTGGCAGTTGTAGCCGTAGAAGAGGTCAAAATGCTCCGAAGGATCACTCGTCGACGACGGTCCGCCGAGGCCCCATTTGCCGAAAGCTCCTGTCTTGTATCCAGCCTCCGCCAGCAGTCGGGGCACCGTGACAATATCAGCCGGCATGGGAGCCTGGCCTTCCGGCTTGATTTCCCGATTGCCGCGAACATACGAGTGACCGGTGTGAACGCCCGTCATCAGACAGCAGCGCGTCGGCGCACAGACGGTTGAACCGGAATAGTGCTGCGTAAATCTCATCCCTTCCGCCGCCAGTCGATCGACATTCGGTGTCATGAATTTCGTCTGGCCATAGCACGAAAGGTCACCGTACCCGGCGTCATCCAGCAGGATGTAAACGATGTTCGGGCCGGAAGTGTCGGCAGCCAGAGCCGGTGCCAGGGAGAACAGAACAATGATGGCAGCGGGGATGTAAAGCTTCATGACGCAGATCCGAAACGGAGAATCGGGCGGATTTCGGTTGGCGACAGTTTACCTGGCTGATCTGTCAGCGCAAACCGGCCATTCGCTCAGCAGTGGATTTTGGTAGACTGTCAGCAGGAGACCAGAGAATCATGTCCACCGCCCGACAGACACATTACCTGACGCCGGAAGAATACCTTGCCATGGAGCGAGCGTCGGAAATACGACATCAGTATTTTGACGGTGAAGTCTTCGCAATGTCCGGTGCGAGCCGTGCTCACAATCTGATTGTCGGCAATGTCAGCCGTGCGATCGGCAATCAGATCGTTAACAGACCATGCGAAGTCTACCAAACGGACATGCGAGTTAAGGTCAGTGCGTCCGGACTGTATACATATCCCGACGTGGCGGTGGTCTGTGGCGAGCCGAAGTTTGAAGACAGTTTCGTTGATACGCTGCTGAGTCCGCTTGTGCTGGTCGAAGTGCTTTCGGCGTCGACGGAGGATTACGACCGCGGACGCAAGTTTGTGCAATACCGGCAGATCGATTCCCTGCAGGAATACGTCCTGATTGCCCAGGATCGTCAGCATGTGGAACGCTGGTCTCGCAGCGACGGCCCCTGGACACTCTGGGAGACCGACAGCGTCGACGCAGTGGTGGAACTGACATCGATTGACTGCCGAATCGATGTCTCGGAAATCTATGCCAAAGTGCAGTTCTGAAGCGTGGCTGGAGTGCGTTTCCCGTCGCGTGATCGACTGTGATTCGGAGCCTGTGTGACTTGCGGGCTACAGGAAGCTTTCCGTCGCACCGAACGACCGCGCGTTCGCGGCCTTGTCAGAACCGGGACATGATCTTCAGGGATTCCCTTGGCGCTTCCGCCGGATTCAGCGGGCAAGCTCCCAAAAATCTTCCGGCGGCTCACAACGGAATTCCAGCCATTCGTTCAGAATGGGATGCAGGAATCCCAGTCTGGCAGCATGCAGCGCGTGACGACACTCCGCGGGTTCCCCATCATCGCATTGCGGCGTTTTGCGGATGCTGCCGAACGGTCCGTAGTATTCGTCACCGACAACGGGATGACCGATTTCCGCGAGATGGACGCGAATCTGATGATTGCGGCCGGTGTACAGGACACAATCGGCGACCGAACAATTCTGAAGTCTCTGAACGATTGTCACGCGAGTCCTGGCGGGTCGCGGATGCCTGGCCCCGTGTCTTGCCGACATCAGCACGCTGTTACCGCCCGGCCGCTGTCCGATCGGAAGGTCAATGGTGCGTGTTTCGAACGAAGGACTTCCCTCAATGATGGCGACATACGACTTCGACAGCTTTCCCTGCTGAAAGTCTATCGACAACAGCCGGTGTGCATGGTGGTCTTTCGTGACCACGATCAGCCCGCTGGTCATGCGGTCCAGGCGATGGACGATTCCGGGTCTCAACAGGCCGCGCACGGGAGTCTGAAGATCCAGGTGACTCTGGATGACGCTGGAAAGCGTTCCTTCCTGAAATTCACCGACGGGATGTGCCACGAGTCCGACGGGCTTGTCCACAACCAGCAGCCAGGGATCTTCGTAAAGCACCGGCAGCGCCGCGTGACCTGGAGGCAGAAGTTTGTCAGGTGGTTCGACCAGCCGAATTCGCACTCGCTGCCGTCGGAAAACTCGCTGCAGCGGATCGGCCTGCATGTCATCAACGCTGGCCAGCCCGGCCGTGACCATTCGGTGCAGCCGCCACGATGTGTAATTTCGAAGATGCTTCGCAAGGAATGAATCAATGCGAACGCCCGAAAGGTACGGCTCGACGATGAATTCCGGAGACAGAGGCCAGTGTGCGGACATGGTGGCTTAGAATAGCACACGTCCGACAGGGCGACGCTTGTCGTGCGACTCATGTTCGGCGGTATCCCGCGCAGCGAGTCGCGTGTCGGGAACGCTGGTCCCGGGATTTACACGGAAACATTCCGCCGTTTCCCGTAGTTACCTGAAGATGGCGCCGGTAGCATGTGGCGTACTGACGCCGGATCAGCGGTGTGAGACGACTAATTCGTCTGAAACGTGAGTTGTGGGTGTGTGATGAAGAAGACTCAGGCAATTGGAATTGACCTCGGCACGACATACTCCTCAATCGCCTGGCTGAACGAGCACGGACAACCGGTCACAATTCCGAATCAGGAGGGAGAACTGGCAACGCCGTCGGTCGTTTTCTTTGACCAGAATGAGCCGGTGGTTGGTACAGAGGCCCTGCGAAATGCGATCGCCCGTCCGCAGCAGGTCGTACAGAACGCAAAACGGTTCATGGGCGATGCCGGCAAGTTCTGGAAGATCAACGACAACCGCTACAGCCCGGTGCATATCTCCGGAATGATCCTGCGAAAGCTTGTCTCCGCTGCTCAGGAGCGAGTCGGGGAAATCACCGACGCCGTGATCACCGTACCGGCGCAGTTCAGTGATGCTCAGCGGCACGCCACGATTCAGGCGGGGCACGCTGCAGGGCTCGATCGCGTCGAAATCATCAATGAGCCCGTCGCCGCAGCGCTGTGTCATGTACTGGGTTCGGAGGGACTGGCGTTCACGGAACTGGCCATCGACCAGACACTGATGGTCTACGACCTTGGCGGCGGAACCCTGGACCTGGCGATCGTGAAATATGCCAGCGACCAGGTTCGAGTGCTGGCGTCCGACGGTGACCTGGAACTTGGCGGGCTGGACTGGACTCAGGTACTGGTGGATGCCGCCGCGGAAAAGTTCCTTCAGGACTTCCGGGAGGATCCTCGCAGAGACCCGGAAAGCCACCAGTTTCTGGCGCTGGAAGCGGAGCAGGCAAAACGCAGCCTGAGTGTTCGCCCGCGGGCAGCCATCACCGTGCAGCACGGCGGCAACCGGCGCACTTACCAGATCGAACAGCAGGAATTCGAATCGCTCAGCCGAAAGCTGGTGCAGCGGTCCGAAGGTATCACAAGACGAATTCTCAGTGACAAGGGCTTCGGCTGGGCTCACATCGATGTTGTTCTGACGACCGGTGGTGCGTCACGAATGCCCATGGTTCGGAACAGCCTGAAGAAGCTGAGCGGACGGACGCTGAATTCGTCGCTTTCTCCGGACCAGTCCATTGCTCACGGGGCCGCTTATTACGCGGGAATGCTGCTGTTGAATCAACAGTACACTCGCACCGTCTTCAGTTCGCAGGCTTCGTCCCGGCTGTCGAAACTCAGCCAGCAAAGTGTCAACGCACGAGCTCTTGGAATACTGGTCCGTGATACCAGCACCGGGCAGCGGGTGCCACATTATCTGATCCCGCCGAATAGCGCGCTTCCGGCATCAAAATGTCATGTCTTTGGAACGGTGACAGACCGGCAGACGCGAGTGCATGTCTGGATTGTCGAAAGTGGTGCCGGCCCGGACCGCGAACCCACTGTGCTGGGCGACTGTGTCATTTCCGACCTGCCGGCCAACCTGCCGGAAGGAAGCAGGGTCGAAGTGTCAATCAGCTATGATCGCCAGGCGCGAGTCCATGTCGCCGCGCGCGAGATGCAAAGCGGAATCACGGCGGAAGCGGAGATTATTCGGCTTGAAAACCTGAACGCTCAGCTGCAGGAAACGCCGGATCGTGAAGATGGTGAACTGGAGTTGATTGAAGCCCCCGAAGTTGCATCCGGGGAAGATTCGCCGCCGTTGCATGAAACACCGGCAATGCCGCCAGCGGACACGGACAATTCGCTGGACGAGCTTTCTGCATTCCTGCAACCGACGCTGGAACAGGCCGATCAGCCTGTCGCTCTTTGCGACACCTGCGGTGCATTTCTAAATCGCCGAGGGAAATGTTCGGAATGTGATGCTTCCCGCCCGCCCGCTCAGACGACGCCGAGAAAGAAGCGACGCTCCGGCCGTGAATTGACCAGAGCCGAACGAGCCGCGATCCGTCGCAGGCGACGCGTCACCGGAACGCAGAAGCCGGACGGAACCAGAACCGAGGAAGCGAAGCAGGCTGAAGACGAGTTCTGGAATCTGCTGGATGACGGCGGAACATGACGCTTTGGCTCATGTGCCGCCGGATCACCCGTGTCAACGATGACGATCGCCAACAGCGCTGCGGTGCAGCCGTGTCTGTCGGATAGCCAATCGCTCCGGCGATTCTGCCCGGTAGTCGTTCCTCGCCGTTTCTGTCCTACAGCACGTGGCGGATCTTGGTGAGGAACTCTGCGTTCGTCGGAAACTTCTCCATCGTGCGCGTTAGTTGTTCCATCGCTTCCACGGGGCTGAGAGTAATCAGGCTTCGACGCAGCAGCGTGACGCCCTCCAAAACATCCGGAGCCAGAATCTTCTCCTCGCGACGTGTTCCAGATTTTGCGATGTCAATAGACGGCCAGATCCGGCGATCCGCAAGGTCACGACTCAGCACCATTTCCATGTTGCCCGTACCCTTGAATTCCTGAAAGATCGCTTCGTCCATGCGATTTGTGGTTTCGATCAGAGCCGTGCCACAGACTGTCAGCGAGCCGCCTTCGTCAAAGCGCCGTGCGGTTCCGAATAGCTTCTTGGGCATGTCCAGAGCCCGAATATCCAGGCCGCCGCTTCCGGTCCTGCCGGAGTTGCTGACCCATTTGTTAAACGCCCGCGCAAGTCGTGTGATGCTGTCCAGCAGAATGAAGACATCCTTGCCGGATTCCGCCAGCCGCTTGCCTCGTTCAATAATCAACTGGGCGATTCGGACGTGGCTTTCAACATCCTGGTCAAGCGACGACGAAATCACTTCACCGTTGACCAGTCGGTTCATTTCGGTGACTTCTTCCGGACGCTCATCGATCAGCAGGACCATCAGGTGGATTTCCGGATGGTTTTCACTGACAGCGTTTGCAATATCCTGCAGCAGCATAGTTTTGCCGGTCCGCGGCGGAGCCACCAGCAACGCTCTCTGTCCCTTACCGATCGGGCACAACAGGTCCATCACTCGCATGGTGATCGGCCTTGGGCCTGTTTCCAGACGAATCTGTTCGAACGGATTGATGGGTGTCAGTTCGTCGAAATGCTTAACCTTCGTGTATTCCTCCGGCGTGAAACCGTCGATCAGTTCCACTTCTCTAAGTCGTGGTCCCTGATTGCGGGTTCCGGGCCCCACGTCACCCCTGATCAGTACTCCTTCGCGAAGCGCGAATTTTTCGACGATTGAACTGGAAACAAACGGATTGGAATCTTCCGCCGCGTAGTTTTTTCTGGGATCCCGCAGGAACCCGTATCCCTTGGGGTGCAGTTCCAGAACGCCTTCGAAAGTGCCTTCGATTTCCTCGCCGGAACTCTGGATTTGCCGGCTTCGCCGTGAAGCACTTCCACCGGCACCACCTCGCCGGCCTCGATCCGAGGAACTTCCGGTTCTGCCGCCGCCTCGTGTGCCGCCGCGATCTGACTGGCGACGGCGTCCGCCGCGGCCTGCATTCGACCCGCGATTGTCGGCGCGGGAACTGTCACCACCGCCAGGCTCGGTGCCTCCCGATCGTCTCCTCCTGCGCCGTCGACGTCGCGGTCTCCGGTCTCCCTCGTCGCCATCATCGGCGCCTGGAGCGTCGACCGACAACTCGGGATCACCGTATTCCTCAGCAGCCCCTTCGGCGTCTTCCTGGTCACTGACTTTTCGCCGCGTTGACGGCGAATCTGTTTTCGCTTCGACATCGAAATCGTCGGGCGGCGTTTCCGGCGCATCCCGTGATTTTCGGCGACGCGAAGTCCCTGCAGAACTGCGGGGTGAGGTGACTTCGGATTCTTCCTGAGAATGGTCGTCGAGTCCGTCACCGAAGGATTCGTCAGCCTTCACGTCACTTTCGACAGAATCGTCGGAGTCTGTTTTCGGTTGTCGTGTTCGCGACCGACTTGTGGACGTCGAAGACGACGCCCGTGGTGTTCGCCGCTTCGTTCCTTCAGCGCTGCTCGAACTGCTTGTTGGCATAAGAAAACCTGAGCTTGTTGAAAAGAAACGACACTTCCTGCGGAAGCGTCGATACGCACTGTGAATCCATCTGGCAACGCTGGGATGCTACGCGTACGTGTACCGATCACGGCGTCACTGTGGATTAACCTGAGTTTCACAAACGTGCCTTGTGCCCCGCAAAGGCTGGCTTTCCGGAAGCTCACCCAAACGAAAATCGCAACGCCGTTGCGTGAGTGAAAGTCGAGAATCCCCTGCGGGATGAAACGGGATTCATGCCATCTCAGTCCGCGTTGACAACGCCTGAGAGCTTCGCCGCAAACCACAGCGGACAAAGCGGGCAGTCGCATCCCGTGAATGCGATAACGGCCTGGGAGCCTCCCGAAGGGTGAGCCTGCAACAGCGATGTTCTTGCTGGAAAGGGGACCGGGTCAAGTGGGACCGGCACGCACCTGCAGGGGGCTCAGTCAGCGACAGGGACTGCTTAAGCGAGTCCCGAAATACGCGAAGATCTACTTCTTCCTGAGTCGTTCGACTCCGGATTTTCAAAAGCCATCAAGACTTTAACTGACAGCAGTATTAATGCAACTCTTTTTCGTGTCAATCGTACTCTGGAAATTGTATGCCAACCGCTTCATCTGGTGTAAACCGGCAAACACCGACCAATCATCCGGACTCGTCCACGACCCGCCGTCCACTGGACTTGGCAACCGGCCGCACTCTGAAGTTCAACTGAACCTGACACTCAGCGCCGCTGCCTTTCGGCGTGTTCCCGGCGCCGAAATATCGCCGAACGGCAGATTCCGAGCTTGTTCAGCCAGAACTGAGCCATCACCCATAGAGTTAACAGGCCATAGCGGGTGCTGCGGCGAAAGTTGATGCTCGACGCTTCCTCAAAGTACCGTACCGGCACCGGAATGTCCCCAAGGCGAAAGCCAAACGCTACTGACTGGGCCAGAAACTGGGTGTCGAAGACGAAGTCGTCGGAGTTTTCCTGCCACGGAATGGACTCCAGCACACTGCGATGGTAAGCCCGAAATCCACTGTGAAAATCGCCGAGATTCTGCCCGAGAGCAATGTTTTCCGTGATTGTCAAAAACCGGTTTGCGATGTACTTCCACCCCGGCATGCCTCCCGCCAGTGCCTCGGCTCGAGTGCGGATGCGTGAACCCAGGATGACATCGCAGTTCCCCAGGCGAATCAGTTCTGCCGCGATCGGTATGACTCGGCTGTCGTACTGATAGTCCGGGTGGATCATCACGACAATATCGGCTCCCATTTCCAGAGCCCTGGCATAGCAGGTCTTTTGATTGCCTCCGTATCCCGTGTTCTTTTCGTGCCGGATGACTGTGAGTCCCAGGCCTTCCGCCACCTCGACAGTATTGTCGCGACTGCAGTCATCGACAAGGATGATTTCATCGACGCTGCCGTCGGGGATGTCGCTAATTGTCTTTTCAAGTGTGGCGGCCGCATTGTAGGCCGGCATCACCGCGATGACTTTTGTACTGCTGACGGTCATGGCGTCCGGATTTCAGGCTGCCGCGCAGCACTAAGAAGCGATAATATTTGCCAGGATTTCGACGGCCCGATCAATCTCTTCGATTGTGTTGTAGTGCAGCGCACCGAGTCGCAGCGTGCCGTTCGGTTCAAGTTTCGCACGTTCCGTGAACGGCAGCGCGTAGTGGTTGCCAGGCCAGGCGAAGATCCCGTGCTCCGCCAGTCGTATTGCCAGTTCCCGCGGCGAAGCGGAAGCCGACGTCATTGAAATCGTCGGAACCCGGTCATCAAGGCGTTCGAGATCCGTGATCCCATGGACGCGAATTCCCGGTATCTGCTGAAGCCCGTGAATCAACCGCTTCGAAAGTGATTGTTCGTAATATTTGATTCGGCCGAAAACGCGGTCAAGTTTGGCGGAGCGGGAATTGTCCACAGAGTTATCGCCAATGGCGCCATCGTCACTGGAGGAATGATCCAGCGAGGCTATGTATTCGACAGCCGCCGCGGCACCGGCGATGCCTTCGTGGTTTTGGGTCCCGGTCATCCAGCGTCCCGGCAGAGTCTCCGGAGCCGGTCGCAGTTTGTAAGGCTGGATCTCCCGGAGCAGTTCGCGGCGTCCCCACAAAACGCCGACATGGGGGCCAAAGAACTTGTATGCGGAGCAGACCAGAAAGTCGCATCCGAGTGCCTCCACCTGAATCCGGCCATGCGGCGCGAAATGAACAGCGTCGATATAGGTCAGTGCACCGTGATTTTGAGCGTCCCTAATGATGTCGCGCAGCGGATTCACGGTGCCGGTGGCATTGGAGGCGTACCCAACAGCAACCAGCCTGGTTCTGGAGGAGAGCTTTGAACGAAAGTCCTGCAGATCCAGCGTCCAGTCATCCGGTCGCAGGTCAATCTCGCGAACATTGACGCCGGAGTCTCTGGCGGCCAGCACCCAGGGCGTGAAGTTCGCGTCATGATCGAGACGGCTGACAATGATTTCGTCCCCTGATTTCCAGGTACGGGCCAGCGCCCGGCTGACCTGGAAAGTGATCGTTGTCATGTTAGCGCCGAAGCACACCGTTTCCGGGTCACGAGTCCCCAGAAAATCAGCCAGAGCTTCGCGGGCCTGCGTCAGGGTCGCATCAGTTGCCTGCGAATTCGGGAACGGCGCGCCGCAGTTGGCGTTTGTCTCAAGCAGATATCGGCGGACAGCATCCGCGACCCTGGACGGAACCTGGCTTCCCGCCGGACCGTCAAGATGCACAACCGCGTGTTGACCAATTGTTCGATTGAGTGCCGGAAACTGGCTTCGCGCGACGTCCGGGTTCCAATCAGGACTGAAAGTCACGGACTCGCCTTCGAACGGCCCCGGGGCTATGAGTCTCCGCGGCCAGCGGTCGCATTCCCGAGGTTGTGTGCATGAATTGAGTCGCGCACGCTCTAATGATCCGGCGATTCGCCGTCACCGGCAGATCCCGGCTGCTCGGCGCTTTGCACGACTTCCAGATTTGGTACACGGATCGACGTGATTCTTACGCGCGTGTACTTCTGACGGTGGCCGGTATGCCGGCGGCTGTTCTTTCGCTTGCGGAACTTCTGGATTTCCAGCTTTTCGCCTTTTTCTTCATCGAGAACGACCTCCGCTTCAACCGTGGCGCCTTCGATCACCGGAGCACCGATCACACTGCTGCCGCCGGCATTTGCCAGCAGGATCTGATCGAACCTGACGGTTGAGCCCACTTCCGCGTCCGAACGAAAATCCACGGAAAGCAAGTCGCCTTCCTGCACTCGATGCTGGCGGCTTCCTTCCTCGATAATGGCAAACATAGCAAACACCCAAAGGCAGAAACTTGATCTGGAAAATGTTCACGCCGGCCCCGTCGGGGCGGTGAATCGCGAAGTATAGCGACGTGAATGGAGACTTCGAGTCGGAATCGTGCTGAAGTTTGTCCGCTGCTGTCCCGGAGACCCGCCGCGCGATTGTCCGGGAAAGTGTTCAGGCGTCCGGCTGGACGGGGCGGCCATCGTCGTCTTCGCACCGAAGGGCCAGGTGTTCCAGTCGAACGTCGGTTCGCGACACGATGCTGATGGTGACCTCCCGGTCGTCTTCAATGCGAATCAGTTCCTTCCGCTTGCGGTTGTTCAGGTCATTCGCGACGCGATCATGCACTTCGATGACAATCCGGGCCACGTCTTCGTGGCTTGCCGCTGACATCACCAGCCGCATCACCTCAATGGTGAGGCTTTCTGAGGTTTTGACCTGCCCGACGCCGCTGCAGCAGGGGCAGTCTTCGTAGACGCTTCGGCGAAGAGACGGTCGAATTCGCTGGCGAGTCATTTCGATCAGGCCGAAGGGACTGATTCGCAAAACACGCGTTCGAGCCCGGTCGCGTTTGACGGCGTCGCGCAGGGCGCGCTCGACGCCCCGGCGATGCCGTTCTTCCCGCATGTCGATAAAGTCGTTGACAATCACGCCGCCCAGATCCCGCAGCCGAATTTGCCGAGCGATTGCCTCGGCAGCCCGCATGTTCATCCTGTAGGCCGTTTTTTCCGCGTCGTCATCGGCACGGAAGTTTCCGCTGTTGACGTCGATGGCGACCAGGGCTTCGGTTTGGTCAATGACAAGAGATCCGCCACCCTGCAGCGGCACGTGCCGATCCTGAATTCGGGCAATCTCATCCTCGATGCCATAGCGATGAAAGATCGGCTCAGCGCCGTCATAACGTTTGATTCTGCTCTGATGATGCGGGGCCACGATCTTGATGAATTCCCGGGCACGTTCGAAGGCAGCGTCTTCGTCGATCCACACGGCATCAATTTCGCCCGTGTAGATATCCCGAATCGTGCGGATCATCATGTCGCTCTCTTCGTAGATATCCACTGGCGCTGATGAACGCTTGATGCGGCGGACGATTGTGTCCCACAGTCGCAGCAGGTACTTCAGGTCGCGCTTCAGGTCTTCTTCTTCGCGGTCGACGCCGGCCGTTCGCACGATGATTCCCAGGCCCTCCGGCGGCCGGATATTCTTCATTGCCTGCCGGAGCTGACGTCGCGCCTTTTCGTCAGGAATCTTGCGGCTCACTCCCACGCGCTGCAGCGCGGGCATCAGTACAATGTACCGTCCCGGAATCGAAATATACGTGGAAAGCGTGGGTCCTTTGTTGCCGATGCCTTCCTTGATCACCTGGACGAGAACCTCGCTGCCGCGCTGGAATATCCTCTGGATCGGCGGCTTATTGCGTGCGTTGCGCTCGTTCAGATGTTTTGGCGGGCGTCCGGATTTGCGGTCGTCGCTTTCCGCAACTTCATCCCTGACCAGGTGCTTGTAGTACTGATACTCCACGTCGCTGACGTGGAGAAACCCGTTTCGGCCGACGCCAAAGTCGACAAACGCGGCCTGGATGCTGGGTTCAATATTGACAACCCGGCCCTTGTAGATGTTGCCGACGTAGTTCTCCGCACTACTTCGTTCGACGTACAGTTCTTCCAGCACGCCGTCTTCAACGATTGCAATCCGGCTTTCTTCCGGCTGCAAAACATTGATCAGCATTTCTTTTTTCATAACACAGCTTTCGTTCGATGGAACGAACAGCGTGTCTCCGGTTTCCTGTTTCTGAACTGCAGACAACTGAAGCAGCGAATATGAATGACCGATATCCGTGTCCGACGCTTCCCGCGCGGCGTTTGCCTGGTGCAATCGGCGATTTTCGGGAAATCCGGGTGGCGGAGCCGGCAATGAGTGCCGGCAACGGCAAGCGATGCTGTTTCAGGTAGATTCCCCCATATCATGAACAGGTTTCACACAGATTTTCAAACGCGGCCAGCGCACCGGCGTATTGACGGGGCCGTAAAGCTTTGTCATTTCGGCCTCCGGCCTGGCTGGCACAGCATCTGGATCTGATGAGGGGATTTCAGGTGACAGGATTTGCAGAACGCGATGTTCGCTCATGTTTCAAAAATGGCCGGTTACTGACCGGCCGGTCAAATGGATTCGTTCTCCGGGCTCTAGACAACAAGATCCGGGCAGATTCGGCTTAGTTCTCCCAGCAGGTAGTGTTCGACGTCCCGTGCCAGGTCCAGCGAACAGGCGTGCTGTGCGATTCGTTCAGCGTCCGGAATCGACAGATTTCGGATCACTTCCTTCAGTCCCGGAATTGCCTGTGGCGTGGCGCTCAGGTGTCGCAGGCCCAGCCCCAGTAACAACGGAACAAATCGCAGGTCAGAACTCATCTGCCCGCAGACGTTTACGGGTTTATTGTGTTTCCTGCCGGCCTGAAGCACCATTTTCAGGAGTCTCAGAATGGCCGGGTCGCCCGATCGGTACAGGTGGGCCACTGAGGGATCGGAGCGGTCACAGGCGAGAGTGTATTGAATCAGGTCGTTGGTACCAATCGAGAAGAAGTCGACTTCTCTCGCAAATTCCTCAGCAAGTACCACGGCCGACGGGACTTCCACCATCATTCCCACCGGTACGTCGCGCTGGAATTCCACACCCTCGTCTTCCAGATCTTCCATGACGTCCATCAGGATCATTCGCGCCTGACGAAACTCCAGCAGTGTGGCCACGAGTGGAAACATGACCTGAACATTTCCATGAACGGCGGCCCGGAGGATCGCCCGCAACTGAACCTTAAAAAGTGCGGTGCTCTGCAGGCTCAGCCGGATGCTGCGAAGCCCCAGCATTGGGTTCTGGCTGCCGACGAACCGGTCCCGCAGTTTGACGGGGACCTTGTCGGCACCGATGTCCAGAGTTCGGATGACCACGGGACGATTGCCACACGCCTGAATGACACGGCGATAAGCGTTGTAGTGATCCTCTTCAGTCGGCACTTGGGAGCCGCTGAGATACAGGAATTCCGTTCGATACAGGCCGATTCCGTCGGCCCCTCGATTGATGCACTGTTCGACTTCCTCGGGAAACTCGATGTTGCCGTAGACTCGTATGGGCTCGCCGTCCAGTGTTCTGGCTTCGGTATTCCTGATCGATTCCAGCCTCTCGCGAATTCGCAGGTTATTAGCCTGACTGGTGCGGTACTTTTCCAGCGTCGCCTCGTCCGGGTCGATGATGACTTGTCCATGGTCACCGTCCAGAATAACGGTTTCCCCGCCGGAAACGCCGACAAGGCAGCGGCCAAGTCCGACCACCGCGGGGATCGCCAGTGCCCCGGCAAGAATAGCCGTGTGGCTGGTCCGTCCGCCGACTTCCGTACCGAACCCCAGCACAAATTCGGTGTTTAGTGTCGCTGTCTCACCCGGAGTCAGGTCGTGCGCCAGGATAATGACGGGAGCACGCAGGCTTCGCAGTTCTTCGCGGCTTTGTCCAAGCAGCTGACGCAGCAGTCGGCGTTCCAGGTCGTAGATATCCAGCGCTCGTTCCGCGAGATACGGGTCTCCCAGATTTCGCATCTGTTCGGCGAACTGTCCCAGCACGCGGCTGACGGCAAACTCGGGAGAATTGTGGGACGCGCGGATTAGTTCTTCCACTTTCCCCGTCAGGCGCGGGTCACGCGCCATCTGCAGGTGTGCGGAAAAGATCGCGGCATACTGCGAACCAAGCTGGTCGGCAACGAGAACCTCATTGCTCTCGATCTCAGAACACGCATTTTTCAGGGCGTTGTGGAACCGGGAGACTTCGGCTTCGACGGCGTCGCTGCTGACGTACTTTCTGGGGATGCGAAAATCTTCGGATCCCAGCACCAGGGCCGGCCCGACAACAACTCCCGGAGAAACTGCAATTCCGTTTCGAACCTGCATAACACTCACGGCTGACGGCAACGGCCTGACTCAGCCTTTTGTAAGGGGATTTGCGAACTTCTGGTACCGCACTACTACCGCTTCGCGCTTGACTGGCCCGAGACTCTTGCAGGACATCGGACGGTGACTCCCGTGCCCGACCTGCGTTGTTGGGAATCTCCACTACTCAGACAGCGGCGCAGCAACGGTCCCGTCAAGAATAGCGGCGACAACTGCAATCGCGATTTCGGCGTCATCTCCGTCCGCTTCAATTTCCAGCGGGGCTCCGTGAGTGGCTCCCAACAGCATCAGATCATACACGGATTTCGCATCGGCGACCTTGTCGTCGAACCGAATGCGGATGGCCGACGAGCACTGCGAAGCCGCCTGCACGAGCCGGGAAATCGGCGATAAATGCAGTCCATTCTTGATTCCCAGCGTTACGCTGCGCCGTGTTGTTGCCGTTCCGTCCATCACGAAACCTCCCGCTGCGACCGAAGTCCGGGCGTTGAATCCGAATCTGCCGTTCGCCAATCCGTTTGATCGCGGTTCTGCGTCCGCCATCAACAGGCCGCGAACTCTGCCTGATTCGCGGGAAGATGCTTACTGAAACTGACCATGAACCCATCGCTGCAATGGTTCAGGACGCATCTTCGCGGTCGTCAGCTTCGGTCAGCAGTTCCCAGATATCCTTCACGGCCGACGACTGCTTCAGAAAGTTGCAGAAATCCTGGCTGCGGAGGTGCCGCGAAATATTTTCCAGTCCTCGCAGGTGATCGCCAGGCCGATCAGGAGGTGACACCAGCAGAATCAGAATAAATACGTCCTCACCGTCGAGACTGGAAAAATCCACGCCGGAATGCGAAATCGCGACGGTCGCCACCAGCCGATCGACGGACGGATGTTTCGTGTGCGGGACGGCAACGCCGTTGCCAATCCCCGTCGACCCCAATTCCTCGCGCTTCAGAATGGCCGCGACAACGGCTTCCGCGTCGTCATCCCTGATCGTTCCCTGAGCCTTCAGGCTGCCGATCATCTCGCGAATGGCCTCCTCTTTCGAAGTGGCTTTGAGATCGGGAACAATCGCCTCTTTGACGACGAAATCGGTCAACTTCATTGCGTTACTTTCACTCCAATACCATGTGAAAACCAGCGTGCGACACCCCCGTGCCGCAGAATCAGTTCCGCGTGTTATTCTTCTTCACCTTCATCTGCCTCGGCCGGTTCGGCGGAAGCAACTTCCTTCAGCGGCTTCTTCTGGCGATGGTCGCGCAGCTTTTCCTTGTACCGATGAACCTGGTGCTCCATCTTGTTCAGCGTGCGGTCAAACGCCGCTCTGGCGTCGTCTCCTTCCACGTGGGCGACGATCGTGTGATATCCTTCGATCTCCACCAGCATTTCCACGTTGACACGGCCGTCTTCAAAGTCGAGCGTCACGTCAATTTCGCTGACCTGGTCCAGGTACCGGACCAGCTTTTCTGATTTGGCGGAAATGTAATCACGCAGATCCTGCTTAACACTTCCATGACGACAGGTAATCGCAACCTGCATTCTGGGTTATCCTTCCGGAATCATCTCGGTGAGGTCTTGTGACGCGGGCAATGGTTCCCCGCCGGGAGCAAAGACAGGATGTCTGGCGGGGTCAGCCGTTTCGAAAGTCGTCACGGCGCGGACCGCGCTCCCGATTTGCCGGCACTGCCAGCGTCCATCGACAGGTTCAAATGCGGCGCGATTCTAGTGAGGTGATTCCGCGAAGGAAAGCACTCAACGAATCTTCCTCCGGGAATCGCGTTCTGAAACACAATGCTCAGGGAATTCCCGAACACCTGACGCCGCCAACCGGCGGAATTTCCGGCAATGCAGGGTCTAAACGGCGTCGCCGGTGGGCTGTCGGGGTGAAGCCGCCGGAGCCGGGGTGCGAACTCTCGCCAGCCGGGCTCGAATCGCCAGTTGAGCGTCCACCATCAGGCTGAAACCCATCGGCACCAGCACGAGCGTAAACAGCGTCGACACGATCAATCCGCCCAGAACGACGCTTCCCAGTCCCCGGTACAGTTCGCTGCCGGCACCACCGATCCACAGCCACTTGCCATTGACATACGTTGGAAACGAAACGACAAGCGGCAGCATTCCCAGCACCGTTGTCAGGGTGCTCATGAAAATCGGGCGAACTCGGGTTCTGACGCTTTCGGAAACTGCGGCCGCGGAATCCATCCCGTCTTCCCGCATCAGAATCAG
This sequence comes from Planctomycetaceae bacterium, assembly GCA_041398785.1. NCBI lineage: Bacteria > Pseudomonadati > Planctomycetota > Planctomycetia > Planctomycetales > Planctomycetaceae > Planctomycetaceae bacterium. Next base: position 346,748 of record JAWKUA010000004.1, read on the forward strand.
TGCCTGGTGAACAATCAGAATGGCATTGTTGACCACGGTTCCGATCAGGATCACAAAGCCCAGCATCGTCAGCATGTCCAGCGCCTGGTACGTGAACACGTTCAGCAGCGCCAGGCCGATCAGACCGCCGACAAGTGCCAGTGCCACGCTGGTCATGATCACGGTCGGATAAAGGAAACTTTCAAACAGAGCGGCCATCAGCAGATACGTCAGAACAACCGCCAGCACCAGATTCCATTTGAGTTCGAACCAGGTGTCAGCCAGTTTGTCCGCTGTGCCCGCGAGCCGAATCTGATAAAGCCCGGACTGAAAAACGTCCGACTGCATCAGGGTCTGGCGAATCTCCTTTTCCACCGTCCGCAGCGCCCCTTCCAGTGGAATGTGCGGACCCGGCTTGATTTGAATCGTGATGGATCGCAGCCGTTCTGTGTGATTGATCTGTTCCGGACCACGGCTCAGATGCACGTCAGCGATTGCCGACAGCGGGACGGTTTCTCCCAGCGGCGTACGAATCGGCAGGTTCGCGACATCCTGAGTTCGGCTTGCATATTCATCTTCCCCGTAGATGGACAGGTCGATGCGCCTGCCGTTGTGCTGATAATCGCCGGCATAGGCACCGTCGACCAGAGCGTTGACGGTATATCCCAGGCTTGCCGCCGTGACACCCAGTTCCGCGGCCTTTTTGGGGTTGGGGACCACGTGCAGTTCCGGGCTGGAAAGATCAAGTCCCGGGATCGGCCGAATCTGATTGCCTTCCGTCATGGGAAATTTCTGCATCGCCAGGCCGAACGCCTTTTGTGCTTCCGTAACCAGTACTTCCAGGTCCGGCCCGGTGATTTCCAGGTCGATTGTCCGGCCGCCGCTGATCGCGCTTTCGAACAGACTGGCCTGGCTGACGATCGGAATGACGCCGGGCTGAGCCGCCGCGGCTTTGGACAGAATCGGGATCAGTGCTTCCGCCTGCAGTTCGTCCACGGCGCGGGCACCCATGAACAGCATTCGCCCGCGAGCGACGAAGAAGAAGCTGTCGATCGCCGGGGCATCATCGCCGGCGGTGCCCAGCCAGTACGGAGCGACGTCGTTTTCGATCTTTTCTCCCAGCCTGATCATCTGATCGACGTTGTACCCCGGAGGCGGCAGCAGGATCGCGATGATCAGATTGCGATTCCCGTTCGGCAGATACTCCGTGTCCGGCAACAGAACTTCGCTAAGTACCAGCGATCCGACGACGAACACTGCCACGATCGCCAGTCGCACCAGCCAGCTTCCCTTCAGTGACAGAAGCCGGTACGTCAGTGCCGCGAACCTGTCGGTGCCCCAACTGAAGAACCTTGCAAGTCCGAACAGGCCCTTTAAGCCGAAGCCCAGTTGAGCGTTGTCTTCTTCGATTCGCTCCGCTTCCGTACGCTGGCTGCGCAGGACGCGGCATGCCGCGGCGGGAATCACGGTCACGCTGACAAGCAGCGAAAGTCCAACGGCGCAACTGATGGCGATGGCGATGTCCCGAAACAACTGCCCGGCCTGTCCCTCAACGAAAATCACCGGCACAAACACGGCCAGCGTTGTCAGGGTTGAGGCCAGTACCGCTCCCCAGACTTCCTGTGCTCCCTTCATCGACGCTTCCCGCGGCGGCTTTCCCATCTGGTAGTGGCGGTAGATGTTCTCCAGCACGACGATGGCGTTGTCGACCACCATGCCGACCGCGAATGCCATTCCCGCAAGACTGATGACGTTGATGCTGCGGTCGAAGATTCGAACGAACAGGCAGGTACCGATGACGCTGATGGGAATGGCCAGCCCGACAATCAGGACGGATCGCACACTTCGCAGGAACAGCAGCAGAATCAGTACCGCCAGAGATCCGCCAAGGTAGACATTGTTGGTCACGAGTTCCGTGGCCGAATCGAGATACAGCGTCTGGTCGTACACCTGGTCCAGCCGCAGTCCGTGTTGCTTCAGGACACCCAGGTTCAGTTCCTCAGCGGCGATCCGCAGATTGTTTCCGAAAATGCGTTCCGACTCAGCCAGTTCCAGGGCGGTAATTTCGCCATCCCCGTCGCGGTCCAGTTGTTCGCGCGGCGGTCCCATGATTTCCTTCAGATTCGTTCCCGGTGCCTGCTGAGCATTGATCGCCAGCGCGCTCAGTCCCATCTGCCGGACGACTCCGGAAGGTTTCTTGTAGTCGATGCGCACCGTCGCGACGTCGCCGACTCTGATCGGAGCACTGTCGCGGTAGGCGATGATGGTTTCTTCGATCTGTTCAGGCGATTGGAACTGACCCAGCGTCCGCACGACGTTTCGCAGCTTTCCTTCCTGAATGTCCCCGGCGGACGTGTTTTGGTTCTGGCCCTGAAGGGCGCTGCGGAGCTGATCGAATGTCACGCCGAAAGCAGCCAGTCGCGTCGGGCTGACGATGACGCGGCATTCCTGTTCCTGTCCTCCCAGGACGTTGGCGTTTGCGATTCCGGGCACGCGTTCAAACGCCGATTCGATGAATTCCTCTGCGAATTTCCGCATCAGGGCCGGGTTGTTGCGGCCCAGCGAAAATGTCTCCAGCACCGGGAATTCCGGGACCATCGAATTCAGCTTCACCAGACTGATCCGCTCCTGCCCGCGAATCATGCCGTCCAGCGGTCCGGCCAGTTCCGGGTGCTGATCGGCCAGGTTCTGCAGATCTTCCCGCGTTGGAGGCACGGGAGACAGGATGAACCATGCCACCGCATTGGCGTTCGCGTCGACACTGGTGATGGTGGGTTCGCGAGCGTCCGGCGGATACTGAGGCACCTGGTTCAGTTTTTCGGCAACACGAGCCCGCGCGTCGGCGAGTTCGGTGCCGACCGGAAACTTCATCACGATCGTGCCGCTGCTGTCGGCGCTTTCACTGGTGAACTCGTCAAGTCCTTCAACGCTTTTCAGCTGCTCTTCCTGCTCGTCGATGATCTCCCGCTCCACCTCCTGAGCGCTGGCTCCGGGCCACAGTGTTGTAACGGTGATCTGTGGTTCGATCACGTCCGGTGTTAACTGCACCGGTGTGCCGAAATAAGCGATCCCGCCGAACAGGACGATCAGAAACACGCCGACCGTGACCTTGACCGGATTCTCAATGGACAGACGAATGAAGTTCACGGCATTTGTTCTCGTGTACGGGGATCGCTGTTGGATGTGGCGAAGCTTGTGCGGCGCAGGAACCAGTCAACGGCCTTCCGGCGCTTTGGCGGGACTGGAATCCTCAGCGTTGGACTGCTCCAGCACCCTGACCGCCTGGAACGGCCGCAGTCGTTCGGCACCTTCCGTGACAACCTGCATTCCCGGCTTCAGATCGTCTGCCGTCGCCTGAATCAGTTCCTCGCGGCTGACACCGGTTTCCACCACAATCATGCTGACGCTGGGCGGTTCATTGTCCTTCACGGGATTCAGGACAAACACAAACGTGCCGCGAGACGTCCGTACCAGCGCGTCCTTGGGAACCAGGACGGCATCGACTTCGTCACCGAAGAACTCCGTTTCCGCCATCATACCTTCACGCAGCTCGGGGATTCGCGTCCCGCCGGCTTCGGAAAACCGGTTCGCGATCCGCACGATCACCGGAAAACTTCGAGACCCTTCCTGCCATTCCGTGCGCGGCACGATCGAACGGACGCGGCCCGTCCACTGCCGCGGCGCCGTTCCCGGAATTCGGACACTGACGTCATCGCCGGGGTGAATCTGGCCGATGAATTCCTGGTCGACCTGAACGTGTACGTCAACTTCATCCAGTTGCGCCAGCGTGACCACAGGGGCGCCCTTTGCCAGCCACTGACCGTCATACGTGTGTTCCTGCACGACGAAACCGTCGAACGGAGCCAGCGTGGTCCGCTTTTCCTTTTCGGATTCCAGAAACGCAACGTGCATCTGCTGCGCTTCCAGCCGAGCCTTCGCCTGCAGCCGGGCTTCCTGGCGAACACCCGCCGCGGCCAGTTGATGCACGGCCTTCGCCGCGGCCAGATTCTGCTTTGCTTCATCCAGCCGGTCTTCGGCGTCCTCCACTTCCGATGGAATCGCCGCGTTGCGTTTCTGAAGTTCGCGAAGTTCGTTCAGTCGACGATCAGCGTTCGCCAGAGTCGCCTCCGCGACTTTCTGACGCGCCATGGCCTCCTCCACAACTTCGGGACGCGGAGACTGGCTCTCCTGATACATCGCCTCGTGTTCCGCAAGAATGGCTCGCTGTTCGTCCAGGTCCAGGTCGGTTGACTTCATCCTCAGCCGCGAAAGCACCGTCCCGGTCTTCACAAAGTCGCCCTCTTCGACGGAAAACTCCTCGACCACACCGTCCGAACCCGATGCCACAATGCTCGTATGGCGAGGACGTACCGTGCCGACCACCATCAATCGCGGAGAAACCCGGTCCTGGATGACATCGGCCACACGCACCAGCGCTGGCGGTGGTCCGCCGGCCGCCGCGTCCGCCACACCGTCAGCCTTGGCAACATCGGCACCGGATCCGCAGCCGGCAATTGAGAAGCACAGCGCGAGAATCGCCAAAAGTCCATGCGACGGCAGCCCATTCGACAGAAGTCCCGGGAGTTCCAGGCCGGTTTCAAACGTGGCGGCTGTCAGTTTGAGTGGTTGTAATGACGAACTATGTTGAAGGAACTTGCGGTTCAGCATCGCGGTAGGCTGAGTCTAAAGAGGAAGGTTGTATTGCGGAGCTCGTGCGTTGACAGACGGAAACTGCCTCCGTCCAATCCGTCCCGCTGGTTTTACCCGACCGCATTCTGCCGCGGAATCGGCAATCAATCAGCGAATTACCGCTGATTTGCGGTCCCGTGAGAAGCTGCGGGCCGTTCCACCAGTGTACGTCGCTTTGCGTCCGCAGCCAGAGCTAACCTGATGCCACGTTTCAAATTGATCGCCACCAGCACCTTCGGCCTGGAAAATGTCGTCGCACGGGAACTGAAAGACCTTGGCTACGAGGATTCTCAGGTTTCTGACGGCCGAGTGCTGTTTTCCGGCGATGAAATCGACATCGCCCGCTGCAATCTGTGGCTGCGCAGCGCCGATCGGCTGCTGATTCAGGTCGGCGAATTCCCGGCCCGCGACTTCGGGCAGCTCTTCGATCAGACCATCGCCCTGCCCTGGCCCGATCTGCTGCCCGTCGACGCGAAATTTCCGGTCAGCGGTCGTAGTGTGCGTTCTCAGTTGCGAGCCGTCCCGAAGGTTCAGGGAGCGACCAAGAAGGCCATCGTCGAGAGCCTGAAGAAGAAGTACAACCGATTTCGTTTTGAAGAAACCGGGGCGGAGTTTCCCATCGAAGTGTCGCTGCTGAAAGACACGGCGACGCTGACCATCGACACCACAGGCGACGGGCTGCACAAACGCGGCTACCGCGAAGTCGCCGGCGCTGCGCCTCTGCGGGAAACCATGGCCGCCGGACTGGTCCAGATCAGCTACTGGAACCGCGATCGTCCGCTGGTTGATCCGTTCTGCGGCAGCGGAACAATCCCCATCGAAGCCGCCATGATCGGACGCAACATCGCTCCAGGACTCGGCCGGTCCTTCATCTGCGAAGACTGGCCATGGTTCGATCGAAAACACTTCCGCGAAGCTCGCGCCGAAGCCAAAGACAAACGTCTGCCAAAACTGCCCGTTCCGATTCTGGCGTGCGATCACGATCCCAAAGCCATCCGGATCGCCAGACACAGCGTCACCGAAGCCGGCGTCAGCACCGATGTCCGCCTGGAATGCCAGGAAGTCAGCGAACTGCGGCTGACGCGCGACTACGGCTGCATCATCACAAATCCACCGTACGGCGAACGCCTGGGAGAAGCCGAAGAAGTCGAAGCCGTCTACCGCGAAATGGGCCGCGTGTTCGCACCGCTGGATACCTGGAGCATCTACGTGCTGACGTCCAACCGCTGGTTCGAAAAACACTTCGGCCGCCGGGCTCCACGGAGAAGAAAGCTCTACAACGGCCGCCTGGAATGCCAGTACTACCAATACCCCGGCCCGCCACCACCACCTGCCGAATTGCGATCCGACGCCGACAGTGAGGCCGAATCCAATCCGGATGCCGGAACTACTTCAGGCAGCTCCTATTCTGGTGACGACGCGTCTGGTGAAGATCAGTAGCATGGTGATAAGGCAATGGGCCTCGGCTTCACCTGGCGGCTGCCGACCATGCGGGCATTGGCAGGTCGTTGGCGGCCTCTTCCGGGTTGCTGACGGCCAGCTCGGAGATTGGGGGCACACTTTGAGATCCTGCGATCTGCCTGGATCGGAAAATTCCTCGCCGCCCGACTTTTCCGGCGACCACGAACATGGTGCCGGCAACCAGCAGCAGGACCGTGGACGGTTCCGGCACGGCTGAAAACGTGACCGTGGCCGGAGTTGCCGACGCGATGTTGACCGGAGTCAGCGAGCCGGACAGAAACGTCGTCAGTGCGGTGGCCGACGTATCGAGTTCGATCACGACGCGGTCCCCCGGCGTCCCGGTGATGTCGGCAACCAGTTCCATCCGGGCAAGAAGCAGCGGCGTCGAGCCGATGGTCACGTCAGAGATTCCCGGCAATGCTCCGTCAAACACGCTGAGGAACGATGATGAAGTCACGCCGCCCAAAACTTCTGCGTCGCCAAACACGTAGTCTGCTGCAGAATTCCGATACGGCGCGACGGAAAACTGATCGGTAAACAGAGCGGCAGATGCATCGAGCGGTGTCGATGTGAATTCCGCGAAGTACGAATTCAACAGATCGCCCGGCAATGGCGACGTGCTGTGAATCTCCGCGTCGATCGAAAAAACTTCGCCGGGTGTTACCGACCACGACGAACTTCTCGTGATGTCGCCCGTCCGAAACAGGCTCACCACCAGGTCGGCCTGCGTCGAGTTCGCGGCGGATTGGACGACCAGGAACAGAATTGCTGAAAGAAATCGTTTCATCATCTTAATTTACCTTAGTGTCCCGGCCCGGGACTGATTCGGGGACAGGTGTTGCAACTGTGACGAACGTGGAGCCTGCGACAGTTGCCTAATCGTCGAGGTCGAACCGCTGTTCGATAGGATCCAGTGAAGCGCCGAGGTTCCTGGCCGCAAACAAGTAGTCGAGAATCGACACAATGCCATCGCCATTCAGATCCGCTTCGCGATCGTTGGTGCGGGCAATCATTGCGCGCCGCACCAGTTGCACGTCGTCGAGATCGACATCACCATCGCCGTCGGCATCGCCCTGCAGTCGGTGGAAACGGCGGGACACTTCAAATTCATCGGCACCAGTCCCGGCGTTGTCGACGTTGAGTCGCAGCGTATAGATACCGTCCACCTGCAGACCGCTTGAGCCGAAATGGATGGTCAATGTGCGGCCGTTGCGGACGAAGGTGGCCGAGGTCAGGTCCACCGGACTGGTTTCTGTTCCGTTTAGACCCTGGCTGACCAGCCGGATGCGTGTACCTGCCGCGGTGGTAAGTTCGTCGAGGCCGTCTTCCGCTGAGAATGTCAGCTGCAGCGTGGTGACGTATGAACGCTGCTCCGATTGATTCTGAACATCGAAGGCGACGATCTCGGGTGCGAGTGTCGGAGTGTAGGTCGCGGTCGTGACGATGTCCTCCAGTGGACCGGGATCCGGTTCGATCAGGTTGCTCGAATCCGTGGCGATTGTGTAAAAGCGATACGTATGGGTTCCCGGCAGACCTGCAACCTGCACTGTGCCCGACGCAGGTCCGCGGACACGTGCAACGCGGACCGGCGCGGCTCCGTCGATGGACCGATAGACATCGAACCAGGCGATGGAGCCGCCGATGTCGGTGCCGCTGAAGCCGAGCGTAAACAGTCCGCTGTCGGCATCGAATTCAATGCTGTCCACCTGAGACTGCGGCGCATCGACGTCCCGCAGATAGAACAACGCCTGGGCTCTCCTCGGGTCGGGTTCGCGGTTGCCCGCATTGTCGACGGCTCGGGTGTAGAAGCGATACAGCGACCGGCTTGTTCCGGTGAAGCTGACAGTTGTCTCAAAGCTGCCGGAAGTCTCGCCCGCCGTCGCCGAAACGACTTGCCACAACGACCAGGCTCCGCCGTTGACAGACACGTAGATCTCGATTTCTGCAATGCCACTGCCGCCGACATTGTCGGACCCCAGAATCTTGATCGGAAACTCAGCGGTCGTCGGAAAGACAGTGGTCGTTCGCAGCGCTCGACTGGTTGGAGCAATGCCGTCTTCAGCAGCCGTTACCGGCGGGGAGAATTCTGACGTATTTCCGAATGCGTCCGTCGCTGTCGCCGTGTAGCGGACGCCGCCGGCCACCAATGCCGCCACCTGGAAGGTCGCATCTCCGTTTGCATCTGTGGTGACAGAGACTTTTCCCAGCGATGACTCACCCTGCGCGTACAGCTCGCTGGCGAAATTCGCGAACACTTCAATCTGAAAAGTCGCGCTGGGGGTGCTGTTCAGTGACCCGGTGATCGATGTTTCGCCGCCGAACAACGGATCAATCCATGGATAGTTCTGAAGCTGGTTGGATCCGCTGTCGCCATCGCTCGGGTCGTTCAGCGTCGGGCCGTCGTCGTTCAGATCGATGCCCAGGCCACCGTTGTCATGGATTGAATTGCCGAGCACCGTGACCGACTGACTGTTGTCCGTCACGCGAATTCCAGCGACCGGGTTGCCGGAAATGAGATTGCCGGCACCGAGTTCACTTCCTCCGATTACGACCCGCGACGCGCCACTGACTCGAATTCCGGAAGCCGCATTGCCCAGCCCGGGTGTTGCACTGCCATTCGAACCCAGCCGGTTGCCGGCGATGACAACATCGGAAGAGTTGTCCCAAACCAGGATACCTTCACCGTTGTTTGCCGCGATCAGATTCGATTCGGCCTGCGTTGTGCCACCGACCGTCACTCGGGACGAATTGCGAATCTCAAGACCATGGTTGGCGTTTCCCGCGGTGCCGGCTTCGTCGGCAGTTGTACCGATGTGGTTGCCTGTGAACGACAGCTCAGCCGAGTTGAACGCGGCCGCGCCCGGACCGACGTTGTGGGCAATCGTATTCCCGCGGACCAGTACCCTGCTGCTTCTTTGAATCCCGAGACCGGCACCGCCGTTTCCAGCGCCCGAAATTCCGTCGGCTCCCAGACCGATGAGGTTATCGGAGATCGTCACGTCGCCAAATGCCGCTCGCAGGGCATCCAGGTCCGGTGCAGCAGTGAATTCCAGAATCGCCGGCCGATCGAAGAATTCAGGCAAATCGTTCCATTCTCCGGAAAGCGTGATCTCGGCGTGGTTTTCGAGTCCCCCGCCGTTGGGTTCTGTCGCACCCCAGTTTGTGAATGTCACGGCTTCGCCCGACGACCACTCGAAGTCGGCGGTCTCGTGGTCGCTCAACCCGATCCACGACGGAACTGCCAGAACTTGATCCACCAGAAACTGGTTTTCGGCGGCGTCCTGCACGGATGCCAGGTGGGTGCCGAGCAACGCGGCAGCCGCCTCCGCTTCCAGCCACGTGCGTTTGGGCGAAACGACGTAAAAGTGGCCATTGCCGCCCTGAGCTTCGGGCCATTCAACAACGACCGGGTTGTAGCCGGCTTCATCAATGAGAATGCCCTGCAACCCGTTACCTGAAATGGTATTGGACTCAACAACGAGATCAGTGGCGACCACAACAAGAACGCCCTCGAAGCTGTTGGGCAACGGGGCGTGACCTGAGATCGTTGTCCCGATCAGATTGTTCTGAAGGATGGACGAATAGGTGTTGTCGAAAATCAGTACGCCGCGAAAATCGTTTCCGGAGATGACATTCCGTTTGTCAGGCAGAGCTCCCCCGATTGTGACTTCGCGAGTCGCCTGGGCCAGCACGCCGTTATGGCCATTCCCCAGGTCTGCAGTGCCCGTGATATCGGTGCCGATCAGGTTGCCGCTGACTTCAACATTCCGGTTTCCCGTTCCGCGGATTCGAACGCCGTCCTGTGCATTTCCGGAAATCAGATTGGCGACGACCGAACTTCCGCCAATCGTGATGTCTGCGACAGACGCAACGTCGATGCCGGGACCCAGATTTGGCACCGCCAGGTTGCCAGCCGCGTTCGTTCCGATGTGATTTTCGTTGACCAGAACATTACGGCTGTACGCCCCGTGCGTGCCCGTGACCAGAATTCCGCCGCTTCCATTGCCTGAAATCACATTGCCGCCGACGATCGCGATGTTCGCGCCGTCGATGATGGACACTCCCAGCACTCCGTTGCCGAGTCCCGTGCTGCCCCCGGCGTCGACGCCGATAAAGTTGTTCTGCAGCGTGATGCCGGATGCACCCGACGAGATCTCAACGCCATGCACTGCGTTGCCTGCCACGACGTTGCGATCAGACGGATTCGGACCTCCAAGCCGGCTATTCGTCGCGCCCGCAAAGACCACTCCGAACAGGCCGTTGGCACGGGCGGCTCGGCCTGTTGAATCCGTACCGATATAGCTTCCGGTGATCTGCACCGCATCGGCTGACGCGGTCGCCAGAATGCCCGTTCCCGTGAAACTGTGAACCGTGATACCCTGCACAAGGACGTTGTCGCCCGTGATTAGAATTCCGATGGACCCGGGTGCGGCAACGCCGGAGCCATCCAGTTCGATTTCCGGACCGTGAGGGTTGGTGTCGCCTGTCAGTGCTCGCTGGCTGGTGGCGTCGATCGTGATCGGATGCCCGTTCACATTATTAATCGCCGGCAGCACAGTTGTCGGCATGATCCGAAACGTGTCTGCGTCGGCATCTTCACCGACCAGTCCGCTGCCGCCGTCGATGTCGATCAGACCGCCATCCGTATCGGGGATCGCAAACGTGATGATTGCCGGTTCGTTCGCTGTATTCGCGTCCAGAATCGCCTGACGCAGAGAACCCGGGCCGGAGTCGCTTGTGTTGGTGACCTTAAAGGGAGTTGCGATCTCATCGTCGGTAATGACGATCGAACTGGCCACGTCTTCGAACCCGGCAGCAGACGCCGTAATTGTTACCGTCTGAATTCCGTCCAGATCCGGGTCGTCAACTCCCGTGATCGTGAATTCGACACTCGATTGACCGGCCGGAATTGTGACCGCGGTCGGCACTGTCGCTTCCGACAGGTCGTTCGAAGACAGCGTCACGACCAATTCCCGATCTGTGTTGCCGGTGCGGACGACCGTTGCGTGGGATGCTCCACCAGACTCACTGATGGAAGCGTCTGAGATGCTAAGTGACAGTGATGGCGTTCCCGGGACGATTTCGCGGTAGAGGCGTCCGCTGGACAGGTTGTCGGTATCCACAAATTCGAGACTCACTGTCCGCGGAGCTGTCGATAAGAGGTCTGCCGATGAGTACACAACGGCACGCGCGACAGCCTGAATGGCGGTGAGATCCGCGACCGCGTTGAAGGTCACCAGCAATCTATCCGTATCTGCAGCGACGGAACCGACGACCGTACCTGAAAAGGAAATGTCACTGCCCGACACTCCGACCTGGCCGCTGCCCGTGCCTTCATGGCGAATAGCGAGACCGTCGAGTGAATTCGCCAGCGATACTCGTTGCGCAATCAGTTGAGAGCCCCCAAACGTGGTGGCTCCTGCGTCGACAAGCGTCGCCTCTGGCAGTACGGCAACGGGAGTTCCTCCTGCCGCGTAGTCAACGGCCGCCGGCCCCGTGAACGTCAGGTCCGGAGAACCCGCGGGGCGCGTTCCGGTGACGAAACCTTCCAGGGGAAAGTTGTAGTCCGCTTCGCTGGAATCATTCGTCGTGAATCGAATATCTCCCAGCTTGTATCCGATCTCGGCAGAATCGAGTTGCACCGTAAACGTGGCCGCAGCGTCCGCAGCGACAACAGCCGGGAACTCGCCGACAAGCGAGAACCCCGCCGGAAGTTCCAGCCCGCTGAGCGTCAGGTTGCTGCCTCCGTGGTTTTCCAGGACGAAGTCCAGTGTTGGTTCGACTGCACCGGCCGCCACATCGGGAAAAGGAATGGCGCTCGTGCGGCCGTCCAGAATCAATTCACCGTTCTGACGCACACGGAGTTCCGGTGCTGAGCGGCCAGCGACGACATCAAACGTAGTTGTTGCATTGACGACTCCGGCCAGAGCGACCTCGACGGTCCAGGTTCCCGTCCTGGTCTTCCAGACAAGGTCGTCCAGGACCCACTGATCGAGTCCATTCCGCCGAATGCCGGACTGCGTGTAGCCGTTCGTCTGAGCAATACTGCCGTCCGGCGCGATCCACCGCACGCTGACCGTGTCGCCGTCCCGCAGGTGCGACAGGTTGTACGTCAGTGCCGCCGTGTCATTTTCCAGCAGCGAAAATTCGGACACGGCCGACATGCGTTCCGCCGGATCCGGCGAGGCAAACGCGTTGTAGTTCGAGACGGCGATGTCCAGGATGCTCGGGGGTGCGTCCGCCTGGTAGGGCAGTGACGCAACGTAGTACTGGACAGGAGCAAGAAACGTTTCAATCAGCCGCCCGAAATGTGATACGTCGAAGTGCAGATGTGGTCCGCCCGCGAGCCCGGCGCTGGCACCGGAACTTCCCATCAGCGCAATTGTCTGCCCGCGGGAAACAACATCGCCCGGTTGAACGGTGATCGAGTCGCGGCTCACGTGGAAGTAGCGGCTCTGCCAGCCGTTCCCATGGTCGATGGTGATAAAGTTCGATGGCAGATTGACCGGACTGAAACCGGATTCGCGGTCCGGGTTGCCGTCCTGAACGGCAGTCACAACGCCATCCGCAGCCGCCAGCACGGCGATTCCACGATCAATGCCCGCGAAATTCGCCGGGCTGATATCGACACCAGGGTGTCCGTCATAATGAAACGGACCGCCCCGGAAATCCGCGCCTGTTCCCGCACGCGGGTCCAGGTCCAGGTAATTCCCGATCGCCCAGTCGACGCCGGAGGTTCCGGCCAGCGGAAACACAAACGGCTGTGGCAGATCGGGAACCGGATTCGTCGTGAACGTGAAGGATCCCGTGTTGTCGCCTTCATCGGTCTCGGCAATCGCGTGGTCGACGTCGATTGCGATGTCGACCGTATGAGTACCGCTGCGGGCAAAGTTGCCCACAAACGTCGCGAAGTACAGTCCTGTTCCCGGCTGGCCATGACCAAAGTTGACCGTGCGCGTGACGGGAACTCCTGCGACTGACACGTCGATGCGGTAGTTGGTGTCGGCGGGCAGATCTTCCGTCTGCCACGTCACCATAACTCCCAGTTGTTCCCCGACGGTGGGAGACGGTGCATCGACGAAATTGCCGTCCACCAGCTTCGCACTGACGAATGAAAGGTTCGCTGCGAGCAATGTGCGCAGTTCAAGCGACTCTGCCATCGCGGAATGCGGCAAACTTCGCCGCAGATTCCTGCGTTTCTTGCCCGGCCCGTTCGCGGCGCCGCAAAGGCTGTTCAGCCAGCGAGTCAAATGCATACTTGACGCCTTTCCGGTGTCTGATGCTGCATCCCCGCCCGTCGAGCGCGGATGTTGAATGGTCCTGCAAACCAAAACGTGGTCCCGTCATTCGTTTTTTCTCTGTCGTTTTCTCCGCCGGGACGGAGTGCGTTTTCCGCAGGGGATTTCGGCTGCCGTTTGCCCCGGACGACAATCGCCTCCGCAGGACGTCAGCCTTCTCTTGCACGCAGGGGCCTGGAAACCGAAGCCGGCTTGCTGTCCCTGTCCCGGATGTCCCGCCTGCCGTGATTCGCGCAACCAGGCACGCCGAATTTTGGAACGGTCCGAAAGGCATATTTCCGCTAAGCTCGCAATTCCGGGAGCAGTGTGGGACAGAAGAATGACGCTGCCACGTTTTGTTCACAGAGTTTTGTTCCCGGCCCGGCGTGAAGCGGGAACCACAACACCTGGCTGTCGAGACGCACGATGACTCGCCGCAATTGTCTGACAGAACAGCAAATGCTGGACTACTCGAGTGGCGCATTGCCTGCAGACGACGCCGAGCAGGTGGCCGCTCACCTGGAATCCTGTGCAGAATGCAGTCTGGCCGTCGAACGGCTGGACACCGCCACCGACTGGCTTATCGAAGCACTCAAGCGGCCACTTTCAGACGAGGACAGACAGTTCACCGGCGAAGCGGCGTTCACGGCGGCCGTCGATGCCGTGTCGGCCCTTCCCGTCCATCCCGGTGTCATCGAACACGCGGCGGCTCGGACTGCAGCGGATTCGGCCCCGTTGCCGGTGCAGGTCGGTGCCCAGATCCGGGACTACGAAATCCTGGACGTGCTGGGCCGCGGCGGAATGGGTGTTGTCTTCCGAGCCAGACACATGAGGCTGGGACGCATCGTCGCGATCAAGCTGCTGTCGCCGGCTGAACTCACGATCCCTCAGATGGTGGAACGCTTCAATCGGGAAATGCAGGCGGTCGGTCGCGTGGATCATCCGAACATCGTGCGAGCCTACGACGCCGGTCAGGCCGACGGACTGCATTATCTCGCGATGGAACTGGTCGACGGCTGCGATCTTGCGGCCCTGCTGCGGCATCTCGGTCCTCTCGCCAGCGCAGACGCCTGCGAACTGATTCGCCAGGCGGCTGTCGGGCTGCAGCACGCTTACGAAAACAGCCTTGTCCATCGTGACCTGAAGCCCGCGAACCTGATGCTGACGCGCGATGGCCAGGTGAAAATTCTTGATCTTGGACTTGCTCGGCTGCAGACAACGCCACCGGAGCACCATTCCGGCCTGACCCTGACGGGGCAGCTCATGGGGACACTCGACTATATGTCGCCCGAACAGGCCGACAACACACGCGACGTCGATGTCCGCGCCGACATCTACAGCCTGGGAGCAACACTGTTCGCGCTGCTGACGGGCCGGGCACCGTTTGCCGGGCCTCAATACGATTCCATGATGAAGAAAGTTGTCGCACTCAGTACTGAAGCCGCGAGTCGCGTCGACGCGCTTCGATCAGAGATTCCGCCGGAACTCACAGAAATCGTCGCAAGGGCGCTGCACCGGGATCCGGAACAACGGTTCCAGATTCCTCGGGAACTCGCATCCGCTCTGGTTCCATTCTGTGCCGGCCACAACTGCGCAGACCTTGTGAGTATTTTGGCTGCCACCCCGCAGGAAGTCCGTCCCGCGCCGATGGAATTCTCCACGGCCAGCGCCGCTCACGTTTCCGCGCAAACGGTCATCGATACAGCGGCCCCGGCCCATTCACGGGCCGAATCCCCTGCTGCCGCATCAGACGGCGTCAGCAAAATCGGCGCATGCGCTGCGGAAAACGCTGACTCAACTTCAACCTCCGCCCGCCAACGCCGCCGGATGCGAGTTTGCTTTCTTACTGTCTGTGCCGGAGTTTCCGGATTGTTGGCAATCCTGTTCGGTGGCCAACTGCTGCGGATCGCGACCGACCGAGGCCTGCTGCTGATCGATGCCGACGCCAGTGCCCTCGAAGTCACGATTCTCCGCGGCGACGAGACCCGGCCGATCGTCATCCGTGACCGCGCCACGGATCGGAAATATACGCTTGATTCCGGAGACGATTATCGGATCGTCGTTACCGAACTGTCCACTGGCCATGTCTTCCGAACCGACCGCCTGGCAATCGAACGTGGCGGCAGGAAGGTTCTCGAAGTGCAGTTTGCCCCGCTGCCGGCGGAAACCACCGCCGATCCTCAGATCCCGGACCAACGAACACAGGTGGCAGACAATGCAGGTGAACCGGTATCCCCGTTGACCGCCGAGCCGCCAACGCTTGACGACTGGCTCACTGACCGCGAAATCATCACGGTCGCAAAGGATGGAAGCGGCGACTACGACGCGATTCGGGAGGCTTTCGAACACATTCGCGACGGACAAGTGGTCGAGGTCACGGACACGGGACCATACGACGAAGCGCTGCCGATCAATCTTGCCGGTCCGTCGGAGACAGGGCTCATCACACGTCGTTCAACCGTGCTGCGGCTGAGTCCACAGTCAGACCAGCCGCTGCGCGTACACGGTGCCGGATCGGTATCCTTTCGGCTCAGCGGATTTGTGATCGTTTCGCCTGAAGGCTCACGCCGGGATTCGGCCGACTTCCTGTTGCTGGACTGGTGCGACGGCGTGGTGCTGGAAAACTGCGTATTCATCAGCGAAGGACCGCCCGCGCCGGCACCGCGAGTTTCAATGTATGGTGAGTCCGGGACCGGCCGACCGATTTGTGTGCGGGAAAACATCGGGCACGTGTGCATTCGCATCGCTGCGGAATCCGCTGGCCCCGTCATTGTCGCGCGAAACGTTCTGGTGTCCGGAAGTCCGCTGCCGGAATCGATTTCCATTGGTAAGTCGGCGAAGTCCTTTCGGTCCGTTGTCATTACGCACAATGTGCTCCACGGCAGTACCGGCGTTCACATCCTGATGCAGCAGTTCGCCGAGACCGACATTCCCGTCAGAATTACGAATAATACCTTCACAATTCTCGGTACCCGTGCCGGCTTTGATCAGGGAATTCCAGGTCCCGACGTTGTCATCGCCGACAATCTATTCGGCTGGAACCTGTGGTTTGGAGCCCCTGACTTCGCCGTCCGCACCGCGGCTTTCAACGGCTGGACACGCACAAACAATCTTTACCTGTTCGGTCAGGACAACGTTGGGGCACCAATGAGTGATGGGGAAACCGAATTGCCCGCGAACGGCACTTCCGTGTTTCTTTCAACGGACTTGACCGACCGCAACTTCGCCCGCCTGCGAAACGACCTTGTGGCCGGTCCGGCGGACGGCCCGGCGTCAGTCAGTCTGATGGCGGCAGGAGCCGTGCCGCCAGGCCCTGCACCTGCTGAAGGCGACTGGCTCACGCGGCTGCTGGAGCGTCTCGAGTGATGTCACGAATTTCGGCGCGGTCCCGCAAGTACAAATCGGCGTCCGTCTGCCAGTGGCAAGCGACGCACGCCGGGCTGCAATTCTTCCACTGCGGATGCGTCGCACATATTTTCCGCAGGACCCCGATTTCGGGCCGAGGTGTTTTTCCGGATGCGACGGAAACGGTTCGGCATAATCACGGCGGACCGCATTCAGGGCCGCTTGCCTGTTCGCGGCTGGTCACGCTCCCGTTGACACAGACATCCTGCTGCACACGGACTTTTTGATGAATCCGCCGGGGCAAGAAATTTCCGAATCGACGTCGACCAGCCTTCTGTGTCGGGTTGCCCGCGGTGACCAGCAGGCCTGGAAGGAGTTTGTCGGCATCTACAGTGCACTGATCTATTCGAGGTGCCGGTCGCGAAACCTGTCGCCCGACGATTCCGCCGATGTACTTCAAAACGTGTTTATTCGAGTCCATCACTCGATTTCCCAGTTCCGTCGCGACAGGCCGGGGTACAGCTTTCGAAGATGGCTGAGAACCATCACACGAAACGCCATCGTCGATCTGCTGAGATTTCGTGCTCAGGATCCGGCACTTCTGGGGCCCAACACGCTTGCCGGCTGGTTCGGCCGCGAAGGCGACTTTCTGGATGACGAGGCCACATTTTCGGTCAGTGACGGCTCCACGGAACTTGTCGTTCGTCGGGCACTCGATGCGATCCGCGACGATTTCGAATTCACCACGTGGCAGGCGTTCTGGAGGACCGCAGTCGATGACCAGCCAGCGGTTCAGGTTGCCGAGGAACTGAATCTTAATCCCGGAACCGTTCGCCAGGCGAAATACAAGATTCTGCGCAGGTTGCGAGACGAACTGCAGGGGCTGTTTGACTGAAGCCTCGCGTGGACGCCAGTGCCACCGTGTCCGGATGCTCAATGCGGCCACGTGACGGCGATCAACCGTCTCGACGTCCGGTTCAGCATACCTGGGGCGCTGCCCCAGGCCGGAGGAACATCTGGCCCGTTGGGCCGCAATCGCAATGCGCTCCGCCCGAACGCAACGACCGCCTCCACATTCCGCAACGCCACATTCCGCAACGCCACGTGCCGGAACGCCATGCGATTCAGTCCCAACGGGACGTCCATTCTCCCAGCCTGGGACAACGTCCCAGGAAACGGCCCACAATCGCGATTCAGTCCCAACGGGACGGCCGTTCATCCAGCCTGGCACACCGTGCCAGGTACCGGCCCGCACACGCGACGGAGTCCCAACGGGACGGCAGTTCGTTCTGGGATTCCGAAACCACGCCATCACACCAGTCATCGCGGATCGTCACCCGATCGAAGGAATCGCAATCGCATTGCCGCGCAACCGCGCGGACGGGTCGCGCATAATTCCGACACCGAATGACGTGCGAACGCGATGCGTGTCATCGGTTCGAACGGCCGTCCCGTTGGGACTCTGGGCGTTCTCGGCCGCATACCTGGGGCGATGCCCCAGGCTGGAGGAACGGCTGGCCCGTTGGGCCGGAATCGCAATGCGCTCCGCCCGAACGCAACGACCGCGTCCACATTCCGCAACGCCACATTCCGCAACACCACGTGCCGGAATGCCGTGTAATTCAGTCCCAACGGGACGCCCATTCTCCCAGCCTGGGACAACGTCCCAGGAAACGATCCGCAAACGCGATTCAGTCCCAACGGGACGGCCGTTCATCCAGCCTGGCACAGCGTGCCAGGTACCGGCCCACACGCGACGGAGTCCCAACGGGGACGGCAGTTCGTTCTGGGATTCCGAAACCACGCCATCACACCAGTCATCGCGGATCGTCACCTGATCGAAGCTGAATCGCAAATCGCATTGCCGCAACCGCGGACGGACGCGCATAATTCCGACACCGAATGACGCGAACGCGATGGTGTCATCGGTTCGAACGGTCGTCCCGCTGGGACTCTGGGCGTTCTGCCGTACATACCTGGGGCGATGCCCCAGGCTGGAGGAACGGCTGGCTCGTTGCTGGAATCGCATGCGCTCTGCCCGAACGCAACGACCGCGTCCACATTCCGCAACGCCACATTCCGCAACACCACGTGCCGGAATGCCGTGTAATTCAGTCCCAACGGGACGCCCATTTCCCAGCCTGGGACAACGTCCCAGGAAACGATCCGCAAACGCGATTCAGTCCCAACGGGACGGTAAAGTTCGTTTTGGGATTCCGAAACCACGCCATCACACCAGTCATCGACTGGCACCCGATCGAAGGAATCGCACCGCATTGCTGCGCAACCGGCGCCGCGCGACATGGCTCCGACACCGAATGACGTACGAGCCCGGTGCGTGTCATTGCCTGAACGGTCGTCCCGTTGGGACTTTATGTTTGTGGGCCGCATACTCCTCAAGGCGATGCCCCAGGCTGGGCGAACGGTTGGCCCGTTGGGCCGGAAACGCATCGCGCTCGGCCGGAATTGCAACGACCGCGCCCAGATTCCGCAACGCCACGTTCCGCAACCTCATCGTGCCGGAATGCCGTGTGATTCAGTCCCAACGGGACGACATTTCCAGCCTGGGACAACGTCCCAGGAAACGGCCCACAAGTGATTCAGTCCCAACGGGACGATCGTTTGGTTTTCTTCGACACCACATGACGTGCGGGTGTGATGAATGTCATCGTTTTCGAACGGTCGTCCCGTTGGGACTTTTCATTTCGTGTGGCCGCATTCCTGGGGCGATGCCCCAGGCTGGAGGAACGGCTGGCCCGTTGGGCCGGAATCGCAACGACCGCGTCCAGGTTCCCAGCCAACATGCGATTCAGTCCCAACGGGACGCTCATTCGCCTAGCCTGGGACACCGTCCCAGGAAACGGGACGTAACGGCAAGAGTCCCAACGGGCCGCCCATTCTCCCAGCCTGGACAACGTCCCAGGAAACGATCCGCAAACGCGATTCAGTCCCAACGGACGGCTGTCGAATCAGCCCGCACAGCGTGCTGTAACGGGCTGCTGCCGTGCGACGGAGTCCCAACGGACGGTAGTTGTTTTTCCAACACGACATCGTGTGCGAACGCGATGCGTCAATGGTTTCGAACGGTCGTCCCGTTGGAGACCTTCTGTTTTGTGGACTGTGTTCCTGGGGCGATGCCCCAGGCTGGAGAAGCGGCTGGCCCGTTGGCCGGAATCGCATCGCGCTCGGCCCGAACGCATCGACCGCGTCCATTCCGCAACGCCACATGCCGGAATGCCGTGTAATTCAGTCCCAACGGACGCCCGTTCGTCCAGCCTGGCACAATGTCCCGAGAAAGAGAGCGGACCTGCTCAGATCCGAACCCGGCAGAATTTACCACTGCGCTGCCTGATCACTGTCGCTGCGCGATGCCAGCCCACGCCAGAGTTCGATATCGACGCTCTGGGGAACAGTCCGCGCCGAACCATCCAGCAGGATACGACAGTCCGGTCCTGTGCTGGCTTCGCGCACCAACGACTCATCATGGATGAGAAATTCAAACGGTAAGTTCGATCCTGCGGCGGGGCACCGATGCAGCGAGCAGTCCACCAGCCTGGAGTTGGGAGCCAGCACGTGGTTGCGGACGAATCGCTGAGCCCTTCGAACGCGAAATTCGCCGGCACGATTGGTGTAAAACGTCCCGATTCCCATTGGCTACCTGGCATGCGGTGACGGCATCATCAGCGGATCGCACATTCGTATCGAACCCGAGTGCAACAGCGTCGCCCAGCCAGATATCGCGGGCTGGGTCGTACGCCTGCCCTGCCCCTGCAAATTACCCGTTCACTCATCGCGGCGGTCATCGAAAGTCCATCTGTGATTTCAGCGAGTCGTGTTGGCGTGCCGATGTCAGCGAATGTGAATGTCCGGATCCTGCGTCACTGTCGGTCGGACTGTGTCGCTGTCCGTACGTGGCATTACGACCTGAACAGGTTCGGTAATTGATGCCAACTGCGACGTCATCACTTGGGCAGTGAAATACGGGAAGCCGCTGGTCGATTGCCACGTGATCGCCTTCAGAGACGATCGACTGATACAGCGGTGCCTGCTCAAGATATGGCAGAAGCTTGACCCGGAGCTGGCTCTCCGGAATGCGTAGCCAGGCATTCCTGGTAACGGTTCGTTGTCTGAGTGGAAGGTGCCCGTGCGTGTTTTCGTACTCGTGCAGTGCAAGGCCGAACTGCCGGAGGCGATTTAGCATTCAACCCGCCGTGATGCATCCGCGCGGACATGACTGCGGGAATCGTGATGGCGAATCAATACTCCGATGATCGCCATGACGACCGTGAGTTCGACCATAAACGCCGCGCGCTGCATTTGCAGGTTGCGACCTGTCGATCTTCCGGCACTCGCATCTGAAGCACCTGTCGGAAAAGTATCTGGAATGGCCAGCAGAAGCAGCCGATGAGACTCAGGAGTCAGTGGCTGCTCATGGTTGGTTTTGTCCGCCGCTGCTGTGTCAGCGACGATTCCTGTGACAACGAGCGACAACGTCTCAATGACTTCCATCCTCCAGCAGAACGTCAAGCTCCGCAGTCCGTCGGAATGGTCCGCTCGTGATTGGCCGTTTCTTTCAGTTCACTGCCACACCTTGTCACTCACAGCAGTCGTCGTTACCTCCATGTCTTCCACACGGCTCTGGGAATCGCGATTCTGATACGTACCTCGTCGATGTCCTGCCGCACGGATCGAATCAGAATCTTTATGATCACTGCCTGGGCGGATTCAACTCGGCCCAGATAAACACTCCTGGGACCAAAGTCACTGATTCAACCACATTCCAGCGGACTGGTACGCTAATTACCCCTTTCGGTTGTCGACAGGACAGGTCTATTGAACCGTGCCCTGAAATTCGTGATTATCAGTTACCAGCGTCACCGTTAGTCGTGAGGCCTTGCCATTGTCTTCGCGTTTGACACTCAGCACGCGATCAGGCCTGGCCGAAACGGCATCCACCAGTTCTGATGTTCGCACCGGTTTCGTTGTCGTTATCACTGGACGCAGTACCAGGCGGCACGGCACCGTGCCAAAGTCCAGGCTGGCCGGTTGAGCAGTGATTCCGGCTGACACCGCCAGTTACACCACCTACCGCAGAAGCTGCTCCACCGTCAAACACGATGGCCACAGAAATGCTGTCTGGCCTGGCACCTTGGGGTTCACGGTCACGTGAAAGTCTGCGTTTGTCCTGGTGCGAGTGCATTCAGCCGGGCCTGGAGTAACAAACAACTGCAGGACGTTGTTACGCTGGTAACTTTCAGCGGTTTGTCCGAGTGGTTTACGAGGCGAAAAGTGGCCTCCCGTGGAAGCGGAATCAATGTGGTTCCCAGATCGATCACTGACGGCTGAAGCTCCACCAGCCGCAGCACGCCCCGACGGTCGGCGGCACTTCAACTGACGACCGTACTATGGCCAGCCCTTCCGCTTCTGCGACGTGCGGCTCGTTGGCGGGACGCCGCAGCCGGAAACCAGCAGCGATGCCGACACCCGAACCTTGTGAAGGCACCGACGACGCTGCGAGCGTTTCCGAGCCAATGGTGCGTCACGGCGCGACCTCGTCTTAGCTTGTCTTCCGGCGATTCCTCGGGATCTTGCGCAATTCCGAGCGACGCAACAAGGATGAGACTCCTGTCCCGTATATCAGGCTCTTCATGCCCGTGTGTCGCCACCAAAGCCGATTTGTGATGGCTTCTCGGATTCCGTGTCACCTGCCGAGATCAACAGTCCGGTTCCATCCCATTCAGTCGCAATGCTGACACGGTTCACATCACTCAGCTTTGAGGATCAGCAATCGAGACCGTTGTCTCCGTCACGTCTGTGAACAGGACAAAGTGTCCCTGCTTCAAATGAGCGATAAACGCTGCGAATGGGGGCTTCCGCTCGACCAGTGAATCCAGAGTCGTCCTGACAGGTTGCGTGTTCATTCCAGCTGCACCTGCCGCGACTTCCAGCTCTTTGAGGCTGTTACCATCCGGACCAGGTCGAAGCATCTTGCGAAGCTCGTCCAGCTTGACTTCAGACGATGGGTCCTGGGACAGCACGGCCACGAAAAGACAGTTGACGCCACAACGGTGTGTCCTCTGTAACCTGGAGTCCGGTGAGGCACAACAGCATGATTCGGCAGCGAACATCCCCATCACGGTGCTCCCGACCTACTGTTCGCGAACCGCTGACGGGAGATTTTCGGCCAGTTCGCGGAAATCGGATTCCCTGCGTGTCTCCCTTCCTTCGCGGGCGGTATTCCTCGAATTCAATTTCATTGTTGCCATCCAGTCGCAAGGACGAAGGCACCTTCCGGAATCGGTCCGAACGTCTCTGCCACAGGCGTGCCGGGTACTTCTTCTTCAGCAATGGCTCGAACGAGTCATCTTGCACTCATAGACCACGAACGATCTTTTCCCCAGTCGCTTCGCGATGCGACCTACGACATTTCGCGGGATACCAGCGGCCGTCGCGGGCCTGCGTCCAATCCCATGTCGTATCTTCGCAATATAGTTCGTCCCTGCTCGGGCGTGCCACGCGCAGATGGTGGCAAAGGCACCTTTGTCGAGTGAGACCTCCAGAATGTCGCGAATGCCACTAAGAACTCATGTCAATCACAATCTGCGACCCATCCACTGTGACGGTCCGACGTATTGCCCCATGTTCCTCCACAACCAGCGAACGCAGGCATGCCAGGTAACGGCATGGTGTCGAATTTACCTGCATTTGCATCGAGGACGCCAGCATCACCATTGGCAGGGGCTTAATTCGTGTCAACTCCCATCCGGTCTTCGTCGTCTTCCCTGACAACATGGATATAGGTTCGCTTCTCTGGAGAGGCTGGATGATTCGCAAGCATCGCCCTTCGACACGAGGATCTGAACCTGTTCCTCATAAACTAATCGCCCGCCCTCGTGCGGAGATTCTCATGCCGGGCACCTTCAAAGCAGTAGCAGCGACATCCACTCAAGCTCCCCTTCGACTTCGACGAAGTCACTACTCGTCGTGATGTTCAAAGTGTAGAAAATGACATTTTCCTGGTTACTACGCGGCTACGTGCTGGTGATAGGCAGCACGAACGACATCCAGCATCAGATCATTGCCATCGTCAGCCGCGGCTGACGCCGACGCAGCGAATATAATCACGAGTATTCTACTTTGTCGCATGCAAGTACTTCCTGGCGGCTCATTCCCACCACGTGACGAATTTCGATAGCAGAGCGAATGGCTACCCGTCACCTTGACGGCAGCCATTCGCAGCACACCGCTCACTAGTCGACGCAGGCTTTGTTTCCAGCCTTCATGTTCTGGAACGGTGCGTTGGGATCGACCACACACATTGCCATTTCATTCCACTTGCAGGCTCGCCCCTGTGCAATGGGCTCTGATCCAACAACGTGCAGTCAAAGTGCTCAAAGAATAGATAAAAGCACCCATAGTACGTCCCCTGGATCAGCTCTTCCTCTCGACCGGGACCAACGCAACTGGGGTCACCCATGCACTTTTTCAGCGGACCGTAGCATGGACTCGCATGAGGCGGTGCGGTGCCTGTGTAGCACTTGTGGCGGATTTCACCGCCATACAGAGAGCTTGCTTCAGCATCGGTCAAAGTGCGCCCGACAACCAGACCCGTCGGAACATCAAACACGATTGCTGCCGCGATTAGAGATGCCAGTGTAAGCCAACGTCCAGACATCACCGTTCTCCTGCCAAAGGGTTCTTCTTCATCTCGATGGAAGTGTCGCTCCACCATGCAGCATGACTATAATCTGGGGGGCAAGTCCTGCCTCAGTTTTCTTGAAAATTACTGAATCGAGATCTGACTCATTTTGTCTCTGCTCGCAAAAGCCCGAAAAGGCCTTTTTCGTACGAGCGAGTAGATCACCATCAGGCCGATCCTATTAGGAACGCGAATCAGCCAACCAGTTCGTCCCACCGCTGGCGATTGGCCTTCATCGCGGCGACGATGTCTTGTGGAACGGCGCCGTCTTCCAGCAGGGTCCAGCCGGTGAATGAATCCGCGTCCGTCTGTTTCAGCAGCGGAAACAGTTCCGTCCACGGATACGCGTCGTTCGTCAGGTCGTGGATGTGAATTGTGCCCATGCGGTTTTTCAGCAGCTGGTAGTTGTGCTGCAGTCCTTCTCCCTTCAGATCAGCGGAGTTGCAGTTCCAGCACACGGCTACGGCTGGGTGATCGGCGAAATCCATGATCGTCTTCATGTGAGGAATCTCGCTGGTTCCCTGCCCGTGGACTTCCACACGAATCTGCTGGCCGTGTTCCGCAGCGAACTTCCCGACTACGTTCAACGAGCGACCGATCTGTTCCAGAGTCTTCTCGACCGGAACATCTTTCGGCAGGCCATTGGGCCGTACCTTGACTCCGGAACCACCGACCTCCTGCGACAGCAGAATGAACTGCTTCGTTTCCTCGATGTTCTTCTTCACGACGGCTGGATCGGGTGAGTGGTATTCGCAGGCGCTTCCGAGTCCCACCAGTTCGACGGCACTGTCTTCGAACTGCTTCCGCACCGCCTCTCGCTGTTTTGCGTCGAGCGTGATTTCTACCCCGTGTTTGTGAGTGCTGCGCAGTTCCACACCGGCGAAGCCTGTCTCTTCGCAGTTGCGGATGACCGTCGGCACGTCCCAGTCCTTCCCCCAGTTGTACGTCACCAGCCCGAGTTTCAGTTTTGTGGCTGTTCGCACGGCACCGAATGCGACGGGGGCAATGTTGCATGCCGTAGCCGCGATTCCAGCGGCCGACGATGCCAGGAAGAGGCGGCGGGATGTCGTCATGAGTAGACTCTTTCTTGTTGAGGGACCAGGCTGACTCAGTGGAAATGCATCGTATGCGATTCGCACTATCATGCCGACGAAGTTCGGACTTTTGCCAGTCACTCGGCAGCTGCGGTGTTCGCCTGAAACGAAATCGGGTTCGTTCGCGGCGGAGCCATTGTACAACTCGTTCGCAAAGTAAGGCGTTCGAACAATCCCTGATGAAGCGCACCTGATGAATTCGGCGATCGATCCAACTCTGCTGTCAGAGCTTCGCAGCCTCATCGACGGCTCGCCGCTGGCGTTCGACGATAACGCGCAGGAACTGACAGCCACCACGTCGAACGACCGCTGGAAGGTACTCGATGGCATCCCGCGTTTTTCCGCCGACGAACACCTGGAAAGTTTCGGCGACCAGTGGACGCGATACGACGTCGCGCACGACGACGAAGACCGCGCCACGTTTGTCGCAAAGACCGGTGTGCCGCTGAATGACCTGAACGGCCTGCGAGTACTCGACGCTGGCTGTGGCGGAGGACGCTATTCGAAGATTTGCGGCGAAGCGGGAGCCACCGTCATCGGCGCAGACCACACGCGCGCCGTCGATAAGGCGGCCATGTTGTGCCGTCACCTTCCCGGCGTGCGTTTCGTGCAGGCCGACCTGAAACGATTGCCGCTGGAACGTGCGTCATTCGACTTCGTCTTTTCGATCGGCGTGATGCACCACGACGCTGACACTCGCGCGGTGTTCGATGCTGTGTCCCGGTTCGTCAAACCCGGCGGGCGATATTCCGTCTGGCTGTACCGTCGCAACCAGTGGTGGCAGGAAGCGATCAACAGCGGCCTCCGCGCCGTGACAACTCGCGTGCCGACGGCGGTGCTTCGTCCGTTCTGTCATGTCGGCGGAATTCTCGGAGGCATCCCGCTCGTCAACCGCACGCTGAACAAGGTCGTCAACTTCAGTGCTCACCCAGATTACGAAAACCGCGTTTGCGATACGTTCGACTGGTGGGCCCCTGAATTTCAGCATCACCACACCGCAACGGAACTCATGAGCTGGTTCGAAGCGGCAGGCTTCACCGAGTTGCGAGTGCTGCCGCCCGAAAAATCCGGTCGCTTCTACGACTGGACCTACAACCACAACCTGCTCATCGGCAGCGGTGTCAACGTGACGGGACTGCGAATCGGCTGACAACGAACCAGATTACTTGACGTCTGCCACCGTACTCCCGCCGCTGCCTTTCGGAATGGCGATGAATGACGTGGCCACGCTGCCGTCCTGGGAATTCCAGACGCGGATTTCGCCGTCGTAGCTGCCTGTGGCGATCAGGTTGCGGGCTGCATTCCAAGCCAGCGTGTAGACCCAGTCTTTGTGGCCGGAGAAATCGCGAATACTTGCGCCGTCAGCCAGATTGTGTTCGCGAGCGTTGCGGTCTGCGCTGGCTGTCAACAGGTGGCCTTCCGGGGTGACGAAGACCTTGAAAATATCGCTGCCGAATCCCCCGATCTTCCGGACTTCCTTCGCGTCCGCGACCGTCCACACTCGGGCCTGACGGTCACTTCCGCCGCTGACCACGCTTGTGCCGTCCGGCAGGAACGCGGCTGAATAGACTGCGTCGCCGTGTCCGCTGAACGTGATGACTGACCGGCCGGACTCGACGTCAAACACCTTCGAAGTCTTATCGCGACTGGCCGTCACCAGCTGCCTTCCATCCGGAGACCAGTTCACGTCCATGACCCAGTCGGCGTGGTCTTCAATCTGGTGAATCGTTGCTCCCGTGGCGGCGTCGGCGACAGAGATCGTTCGATCCGCGCCGCCCGCGGCGATGCGTTTGCCGTCCGGACTAAAGCGCACCGCGTAGATCGCGTCCTTTGTGCGAACCAGCGTCTTCAGGTGAGAACCATCCGCGACGGAAAACAGCTTCACTTCACCGAGTTGTCCGGGTGTTCCGGCAGCGACCGCCAGTTGAGTGCCGTCATTGCTGAACTGCAGATCATAGACTCGTTCCGCAACATTCGTGATGCGCCGCACCAGCGAGCCATCGTCGGTTTTCCAAAGCAGGACTTCGTGGTAACCAGACGACGCCAGCAGCGAACCATCAGGGCTGAAGGCTGTGGCGGTGACGGGAATCGGAACCCGGTAGTTCGTGGGCGGCAGCGGCTGAGCGACTTCCGGCATGACTCGGAACAGCTCGGCCGTGGGCTCGATGCCTGCGTCCAGCGGTGCCCCGACGTCGATCCATTTCTTCAGCGTGGCGATTTCATCCGACGACAGCGGATCGGCGTCTTTCGGCATGAGTTCCGAACTGATCATGGTCCACAGCAGCGAATTCTCAGCGTCGTGTGGAGCAATCGATATTCCGGATTCACCGCCCTTGGCAAGTCCGGCGAACGAATCCATGTTCAGTCGCCCGCCCGCCGATCGAGTATTGTGACAGGCGACACATCGCTTCGCGAAGATCGGCGCGACGTCTTTGGAAAACGACACGAAGCGGCCGATGGGTTCCATTGCGGCCTCCGCTTCTCTGCGTCTGGCGACGTAAACGGCTTCATACTTCGCAACTTCCGCAGCCGCCTGCTTCAGTTCTTCGTCAAGTTCCTGTTGCTTCGCGGCGATCGCAGCCTGTTCTGCTTTCGATGACTCAATTCTCTGTTGCAGTGCTTTCTCGTGGCCCTGAAGGTCGGCGGTCGCCAGTTGCAGCGCGAAATGAGCGCGTCCGGCTTCCGCATATTTTTGCCGCAGTTCCTGTTCGGCGGCCGATGCATCAGCGACGGGTTTTCGTGATGCGTCAGCGACCGATTGAGCGGATTCAATTTGCTGCTGAGCCTGTGCAACCAACCGGGCCGCCTGCTGTTGGAGCGGCTTGATGCTGTCCAGCGTTGCCGCCAGTCCTGCGGTCGCTTCCTGAGGATTCTTACCGGTCAGCGACGCAGCTTCCTTCATGATCGCCAGTGACTGAGCCAGCGAATTGACCGACGCATCAATCTGCGTTGCCGTCTGCTGTGCCTGGTTCAGTCTTTGGCGTTCGACTGAGACCGCTTCGATCTTCGTGTCCAGATCCCTGTTCGCTGCGAGCGTCGCGGCATGTGCGGTTTCCAGAGCCTGCGCTGCCGCATCGAGTGCTTCCCGGGCGGCGGTCAATTCCTTTGTCTTTGCAGGAAGCTGATCCTGAGCAATCTTCAATTCGCCGTTGGACCGGATTTCGATTTGCTGCTGTTCGAACTGCGTGGCCTGAAGTGCCGCGCGGCGCGATTCGACTTCCGACTGTTTCTGGCGGACGGAATTCAGTTCGTCCGCCGCTGCTGCTGCGATCTTCAGAAGTTCATCCGCTCGCCGGTGATCGGCCAGCTCCGCCGTCAGACGCTCAACGTCCTTCGCCACCGATGCCGCGAGCTGTTCCGCTTCCGCCAGGCCGGCAACTTCCCCTTCGACCCGCTGCTGCGCCGTTTGCAGTTCCTTCTGAAGCTCCGCTGCGCGCTCCTGAGCGACGCTGACGGCGGCCTGCTTCAGTTCCACCTGCTTTCTCGCCGATCGCTGCTTTTCCTGCAGGGATTGAAGCTGCTGTTGCAATGCATCGGCGGCACCCGGTTCGTCGGCCCGGGCGGAAAGTGATGTCACGGAAGCGAAAAACAGGGCGACGATGTTCAGCAATATCTGTCGGCGGGCTTTGCTGGTCACGATTGGCAACTCCAGGGAGGCAGAGTGCGGCGGGAGAATTCGGGATGTGGCGAAAACGCAACATGCCGTCACAACACTAGCATTCAACGGCAGTTTGACGGTGTCAAGCTCACCCAAAACTTCGTAACCGGACGAAACGCTGGTTCTCCCGACTACGCAGACGTCGGAATCGCGGAAGTTCCGCTTTTCGTCAAAACCCGCGCACACAGAAAGCCCGACGCGACCGGGATCGGATCGGGCTTTGAAGACTGGCTGCCGCGCGATAATGCCTGCGCCGGCGGAAGAACTCAGGAACCGGGGACTCGCCTATTTCTTGTGGCGGATCTTGGACCGCATGCGACGTTTCTTGCGGCCAATCTTGCGACGTCCCTTACCTGTTCTCTTCGTTCCCATCTCCGGCGGTTCTCCCCGATCAAAAAATGTCAAGACATGCGAAAATCGTGCGAACGGGCAAGTCTAACGACGCCCGTTCACTTCAGCAACTGCGGCTCAAAGCAGTCCGCCGAACTGCCGTACGGCTTCATACGCCACGGTATTCACAGTGCTGGCAAGATTCAGACTGCGCACCAGATCCGTCGTCGGCAGCTTCAAATTGTTCGATGGTTGTTCGCCCAGAATTGCCGACGGCAGTCCTCGCGATTCGCTGCCAAACAGCAGGATATCACCGCGAGAAAAGTCCGCGTCCCACACAAGCCGCGTCGCGGTTTTCGTCAGATACCAGACCGTGGATTCCGGCAGGCGCTGCTTCACGTCGCTCCAGGAATCCACGACTTCCCAGTCCAGGTGCTGCCAGTAATCCATGCCGGCTCGCTTGAGATACTTATCATCCAGCGAATAGCCCAGCGGCGGGATCAGCCACAGCTTTGCGCCGATCGCCACGCACGTGCGTCCGACGTTCCCCGAATTCTGAGGAATCTCCGGCTGATGAAGAACGATGTTGAGCACTGGCGACGTCATGCGCGAAGTTTGAGTCGCGGTCGCAGTCGCGTCCAGCGTCGCCACAGCGCTTTCGTGATCGCTCGATCCGGGGCTCTGCCCTGGAACGCACCGCCTGGAAGCCTCCGCCTTCTGTCATTCGACGCCACGGTCCGTGCCGCTGCTGCAGCGGAGATCGGAGGCAGAGCCTCCTGGCATCCCGTTCCAGGGCGGAGCGCCGGTACGAGCCTCAACGGGCGGAGCCCTGGAACGAGTCTCTGTTTACGACTTTGGCGGCGCTTCGCGGTCGAGCCGGGAGAAAAAGTCCGCAGTGTGGAAGCTCCAGCCCGGAAGAACATCGCCTCCGGTAATTCGTTCGTCGTCTTTCACCACGGTGAATTCCTGGGCGGACGTGTACACCGTAATCGTTCGCTGCCGCGGATGGACCATCCACACCAGGCGAACTCCGGCATGAAAGTACTCGCGACGCTTGCGAGACATTTCGCCGTAGGTGTTGCCCGTGCTCAGCACTTCGATGACGAAATCCGGAACAATATCCGGCACCGGTTGAGTCGGCAGTCTTCCACCCGGCAATCGCTCCCACGAGACAAATGCGACATCCGGAGCTCGCACGGTATCGCTGAACAGCCGCATGAAAGCGTCTGCGCCAACGACTTCCCCGAGATTATGTTTCTCAAGGTAGTCGTGCAGCCAGTGCAGCAACAATCCACCCAGCAACGATTCCTGCCACCCCATCGCCTTCTCCACCAGTGTTCCGTCAACGAGTTCATACAACCGATCGTCTTCGGCGGAGTATCGGATCAGATCCTCGACAGTGGCGGTTCCCGGCGCAGGCTCG
>JAWKUA010000008.1:0-55000 GCA_041398785.1 Planctomycetaceae bacterium
CAGCGAACGTTTCAGCCCATGTCGGGGCACATGCACTGCATGCTGCGGCCTTCATCGTAACCTACTTTCCTTCAACGATTTATCATTTCACGTCCACAGCTGCCGCCCAGTCTATTACTGCCAGCGGCACGATCAACGCCGGTGCGGGGTTGTTTGGGCGAGGCGTCTACGCCTCCTCTTTCAACAGCGCACTCTTGGCCCGTCTTATGGGAGCTGGCTCAACTGAAACAGTCATTGCGATATCCGTCCGCGGAATCTCGAGGGTGCCCACCTTGTTGCCTGGGGCGTGGCGAATTCTTCACGACGTCATTCTTTAAGTATCTGGAGTTAGCCATGAATGTCCTTGTCAAGTCGTGGTTCGCTGTCATGGCTGTCTTTCTTTTCCTCGCCATCATCGTACGTGTATTGCACGACCGTCACGGCTCCCGCTCACTGACCGGAATGTTGGCCCTCGCCTCAATCGTGTTCGCAGTGATTGCAGGAGAGCGAGTGTTTCGCTACTTCAATTCGTCAGACGGCCCGAAGTAGCCTATCAGCTGGCGACCTACAGCATTCGCGAACACGACGCTGACATGCAATGAGGGAGAACGCTAAGATGGCGAATTCTGCATTGCCACAAGACACAGCAGCTGCTTTCGACCCACGCGAGTGATATCGACATTCGTCACCGTCACGGCTCGACATGCCTGCCGCAGTAGCAACGGGCGAATGTGAGGGTGTCCGGCCACTGGAGGGGCGATTCACCCAACCGCAGCGCAGTTCACTGCCAACGTAACATGAACTCTATGAATGAGATTGACGCGATGTACGTTGCTCTGTTCACACGGGGAATGACTGCACTGGGGCTGGCGATTAAAGGAGACAACCTGCAATGGGCGAAAGCCGAGTATGAATTCCTTCATAACATCCCAAGCCTTATTTCTGAACCAAATCACCACCGACATCAGTACTTTTGGCAGGAGGAAAGAGTTACGTACCTCGAATGGGTTGAGAACCGAGGCCTGGACGGAACAGACGCAGCTCCGGATGTCCTGATTGGATTTTACGACGACCTGTTGGCAAATATGGAAGTTCAGTTCAGAACTCTCAACTGGTTTGCGGTTTAGCCTGCGCAGAACCTCATCCGACGATCGAGGACCATCCGGCACCGCGAGTGCAGTGTCGCCGCTCGGCTGGCTGAAGGAACGTGTGGCTTCGGATCGGGGGCCGTTGCCGTGGGCGATCCTTCAGTTTCAGTCGCTCCCGGATGAGGCTGGATCGCTGGCCCAAGCGCGCGATGCTGGGCTGGTCGGCTTGTTCCTTTCGTCGACGGCGACGGCGGCAGCACGGCGATCGGTCGCCACGGCGCGGAGTGTCCCACTTCTGAGTATGCGAGGGTTGGCACGGTGCGAACGCACTGGCACCGCCGGTGGCACACTTCAGAATTCTGTCAATCTCCAATCCTGCGACAGTGCCACACAGCCGTGACGGATGTTATCCTTGGGGCCAGAAGCTTCAGCCCGCCAAAGGCAAGGCGGCTCAGCGACCGTGCGATGGGTCGAAACAGGTGATACGTCGTTGGCCAAAGATGAATGGACAACCTACCGCTGGGCGCTTCGATGGTTCCTGGGAGCTTTCATCCTGGTTCCGGGGCTTCTCACGTTGCTCATGGGGTTGTGCTATGGTTTGGGCGTCGGCCCCAACATCACGACGGGTGTCTTCCTTGGCGCTGTCATGGTCTCGGGCGCACTGTGGGTCGCCAGTGCGATGACGATCTCCTGGTGGAGGTGTCCAAACTGCGGCCGGATGTTCTTCTGCAAGTGGTATATGTCCAATCATTTCGCGTCGTCATGCGTCCATTGCGGGCACGCCAAATGGCGAAACAAGCCACACCCGCATCCATCAGGTCCAGAGAAGTAAGAGCTGTCGAAGTTCCACGGAACGAATCGTCCGGAAGCCGGGGTGGCCGGTGGGGCGAAGGTCGCCGGAAGACACGATCCGCGAAGAGTCCGTGAGCCGATCATACGGAAGAAAGAAGCGTGTCTCCGACGCTCAGCGAGCCTGAAGTTATGTCCTGGTATCGGGCCGCATCTGCGGATGGAACGACCAACCGGGAATTTGAGGCGACGGGCGATGGAATCACTCCGCCGCGCGAAGTTTTCACGGCAGCAGAAGTAGACCTTGCATGGCTGCATCATGTCGAAGCCTGGCTGGGAACGATTCTCGGCACACTCCTGACACTTCTGGTCGGCGGCGTCATGCTGATCAGAACGCCCCCGATTCTGGCCGTTGTGGCGCTGGCCATTGCGTTCGGGGAGTATTCGTTCCTGAAACGAATGTGGTATGCCACAGTGACGGGCCGGCGTCCGATCGGTGTTGCCGTGGCGTCGGGGGCTTCGGTCGGGAACAGAGCCATCCGGATTCTCGCAGCCGGCTGGTGGATCTTTCACATTGCGATGGCGATGGGCTTCGTTGTGTTCCTGGAAGCAATGCTCATCGAGCGAGGTCAGGTCCGGCAGCTTGCGCCGACCGACGTGACCCAGACGTTGGTGGTCGGCACGATTGCCTTCGGAATCTCTATCTGCTGCAACACCTACCTTGCGCTGCTGGTGAAAGCTGTGTTTGGTTCAGACACAGCCGTCCGATTTTTCTGGCGAGGTCGCTTCATTGTGGACGTCGCCATGACGCTGCTGGCCATTTTGTTTGCAACTGCGGCGTGACGGCATCACGTCGCTGCGACGAAGCGAGTCGCACCAGACGAAACGTCCGGCCATTTCGCAGATTACCCTTCTTCATCGGCGTTCCGTTTCGATGCGGCTTTTGACAGCCATCACCGCGTGACAAGGCGTTTGCGAAGCAGGTCGAGCAGGAAGATCAGCGGGATGCCGAGGAAGGCGAGAGCATAGATTTCCGGAGCCACCGGTCCGGTCCGCAGGAATTCTCTGGCGGGCGGGAAGTAGAGGATTGCCCACGAGAACGTCAATTCCAGGACCATGCCGCCGACGATCAGCCGGTTACTGAACAATCGCAGGTCAAGTCCCGAGCGACGCAGTGATCGGCGGCCGACAACGTTTCCGATCTGCATCAGCATAATTGCCGACAGCGTGATTCCCGTCGCGGAATGATACAGCGGGTCGTGAATGCTGAGTTCCTGACCCCACTTCCAGTTCCCCTGATGCAGCACAAGAAAGAACAGCGTCAGCGACCACGCCGCCTGAATCATCCCCAGAAACAGATAGGACGTCGCCATGACGGGCAGCGACAACAGCCGCTGATCCAGTCGCCTTGGCGGCCGCTTCATGCATTCGCTGTCGGGAGGCTCCTGTCCGAGACCGATCGCGGGCAACAGGTCCGTCCCCAGATCGATGCACAGAATCTGCACGATGGTCAGAGCCAGCGGAACGGGCAGAACAACGTACAACAGAAACGGGACGATTTCCGGAATGTTACTGGTGAGCACATATGTGGTGAACTTCTTCATGTTGTCGAAGACGGCTCGCCCGCCGGCGATGCCGGCCACGATGGACGCGAAGTTGTCGTCCAGCAGGACAATGTCCGCAGCCTCGCGGGCAACGTCGGTCCCGCTCAGACCCATGGCGATTCCCACATCGGCGGCCTTCAGTGCGGGAGCATCGTTGACGCCGTCGCCCGTCATGGCCACTACGTGTCCGAGTCGTTTCAGGCCAGTGACGATCTTCATTTTTTGCTCGGGTGTCGTGCGAGCAAACACGGCGACTCCGGCACGCAGACGCTCAACAAGCTGGTCCTCGCGCATGGATTCCAGTTCGCTGCCGTGAAGTACAAAGTCTTCTTCGGCCTGTTCGGGACTCAGGATTCCACATGACCGTGCGACGGCGGCGGCTGTGTCGGGGTGGTCGCCGGTAATCAGCAGCACGCGAACGCCTGCGCCATGGCAGGCTCGCACGGCGCCGGGCACTTCGTCCCGCAACGGATCATCAAGGGCCATGAACCCGTGCAGACGAAGTGAACGTTCCAGCGGATCGGGCGGAAGTTCGGGATCCGGAAGAGCCACGAGTTGCCGCGACGCCACTGCGATCAACCGCAGTCCGCTGGCCGAAAGACGCTGCACGATTTCGTCGCACTGGCGGAGGGCGTCGTCGCTGGCGGGCACGGCTTCGTCAGCCTCGGACGTTTCCACCGTTCCAATCAGCGGCCGCAGCGATTCCCACGCACCTTTAACGGCAAACAGAATTCCATCCGGGCTTTCCAGAATCCCCGCTTCGCGCCGACGTTCCAGGTCGAAGGGGAAGTGGCGGCGAGTCTCCGCGATGATCCGGCCGGGATCTCCCAGGCGTCCGGCGTACATCCGGGCGACGGCAACGTCCAGCGGATCTCCCGACCAGCGAGCCTGATTTCCAGACTGTTCGCCGCCGGAAACGTCCGTCTCCACCGCTGACCGTGCGATGACGCCGGCGGCCTGATGTTCGCGAACTTCCGACGCGATCAAAGCCGCCTGGAGGAATGGTCTCACGCGGTTCTCATCGCTCAGAGGCCGGCCCGACATCGGATTGATCAGACCCGTAATCGCCAGCTCATTTCTGGTCAGAGTCCCGGTCTTGTCGGTGCAGACAACATGCGTCGCTCCCAGAGCCTCGATGGCTTCCAGGTTCCGGACCAGAACCTGGTGGCGGGCCATTCGAAGACCCGCCACCGACAGCGCCAGCGTGAACGTCGGCAGCAATCCTTCGGGTACGTTCGCCACAATGATTCCCAGCATGAACACGATATTCACCCACAGCGACCGGCCGATCGCGACACCGTAGGCGAAGAACAGCACGCCCATCACAACCGCGATGACTGTCAGCACGCGAATCATGTGGGCCGTTTCGCGTTCGATGGGCGACGGCGGCCGGCGGACGTCTCGCGACAGAGCCGCCAGACTTCCGAACTGAGTTCTGTGACCTGTGGCGACGACAACCGACGTGCCGTGGCCGCGCATGACGGAACATCCGGCGAACGCCATATTCGGACTGTCCGTCAGTCGTCCGGAAGCCCCCGCTGCCGTGGCCGCCTGAGACCGCGACTCACCGGTCAGCGGAGCGTTGTTGATCAGCAGTGCTTCGGATTCCACCAGCCGTGCGTCGGCGGAAATCCGGTCGCCTTCGCCGAGCAGCATCACATCGCCGGGAACGAGCTGTTCAGCGGTGATCTGTTCGTCACGACCGTCACGACGGACTCGGACAGATTGAGGCAGATAGCGCCGCAGTTCGTCCATCGCATGCTCGGCCCGCATCTCCTGAGCGAACGCGAACAGAGCATTCAGCACCGAAACCGTCAGCAGCGCCCATCCCAGAACCTGCATACCTTCGCCGGGCTGGACTGATTCCGCCACGAAGCAGGCGGCCGCCGCAACATCCAGCAACAGGCTGAAGAAGTTCAGAAACTGCCTGGCAAGAGGTCGCGCCCATCGCCAGCGATCGGGCAAATCCAGAGCGTTGGGGCCGACGTCCCGTTGTCGCTGCCGGGCTTCGTCCGCTGTCAGACCGGACGGCCGCGTCCGCAGCAGGTCAAACACCGCGTCCGGTTCGACTTCATGAATCTGGCCGCGCTCGGAGTTCATGTGACACCTCGATAGATGGCGACGTCACACGTGGCGGTCCGCAGAACCTGTTCGATCGGATTGCCGTGAAGTATTCGTTCCGTGAGATGCCGTTCCGATGCACCCAGCAGAATCAGTTGAGCGTGCAGACGGCTGGCCGCCACAACGATCTCCCGCGGCACGTTGTCGGAAACCGTCACCAATGCATCCAGCAAGGACGGCGACGAAGGCAGCTCCGTCAGGATCTCCGCTTCGATCCGACGGCAGTATTCGCGGCCCGCCGTCTTGAGCGATTCGACAGCCGATCCGGACAACAGCCGCAGGCGCCGGCGGCTGACGGGTTCGACAAACAGCAAATGCAGCTCCGCCGCATCGCGAGCCAGCATCTTCAGAAACGGCAGACCATGACAGAATCCGCGAGGATGACCGGACACCGGCAGCAGCAATCGGCGCGGAGCACCCAGCAGTCCGGGCAGAGCCACGTGGATAGCCAGCATCCGGCAGTGGCACAATCGCAGCATTCGTTCGGACAGACTGCCCGTGAACAGCCCGCGACTTCGCTCGCGACCCCGAGTTCCGCAGATCAGCACACTGTCCGGCCCGCGCGGCACGGTGTTGCAGATCGTGTGTTCCACCGAAACCTGCATGGGAACTTCAAGAACCTGAAGTTCGACCTTCAGCCGCCGCGACTCGGCCTGCAGATGTTGCAGTCCAATCTGACAGTCGCTGACAGAACGGCGTCCATCCTGCACATGGACCACGTGCAGTGTGCGTTCTGCGCACTGTGACACGATCCGCGCGGCATAGTGTGCGACCCAGTCCCCGTGAGTCGACGCGTCATAGGCCAGAAAGAAGTTCGCCACTGCGCCGCTGCCTCCCGATCACCCCGACCCGCTGCCCAGCCCGTTTCAGTGCACATCGAGTGCCGAACGGGTTTGCGGTTCTGCGGCGAACAAAAGGGCAGCCTCAAAGGCGGGAGTATCTTTCTGCAGCGTACAGGTGCCTCCCCGCATCCGGCAGATGCGGTGGACTGGGTCTCAACATGTGTCCGCTACTTCACTCCTGTTCCGAACATCCACTTACTCCACTTCTGTTGATTCAATGATGACCTTCACGAACTCTTCGTACGCTCGTTCTTCTTCCTCGGTCAGGGCGGCCATCGGTTCGGATCGCGCAGCGAACAGATATGCTGCATGTCCAAGGCGATCGTGTCTGCGCCGGACCAGCCCCGCAATTTCAGCCACCGCCCCGGTCGGCAACCGGAATATCTCCGCCAGTTTATGCACCGTTCGGGGACTTGGATCACAGCATTCTCCACGTTCAATCAGCACGAGTTCTTCGACATCGACGTCGGCGTCCGCTGCAAGCTGCTCAACGCTGAGCCGCAGGCGCCGACGAGCAAATTCCACAAGCTGGCCGAATACGGCTGGCCCCTTCTGGTCATCGGGATCATAGAATCCAAACCGTGTTGCCAGGCCGCCAACGGAGATCGATCCGCATTCTGCTTCGTTATTCGCTGATGCCTTCAGCCATTCAGGATTGGTTCGTTTGTTTTGATCTGTCATTGTTCCGCACCCCGCGAGCCGGGTGAATAAGTCCGTGACTCCAAGCTCCGCAAACCGAGCGGATCCTTCGGTCAGGGTTTTTCGAAGTACAGCAACCCCTGTTTCGATGCGTCCCTTCCAAGCGGCGTCATCCCGCATTTCTCCTCGTAGAACCGCTCTGCCTGAGGCAATGCGTGAAGACCGATTCGCCCTTTGAATCCCTCTTCCCTGCTCTGCTGCTCAACGCGATCAAACAGAATCGGCCCACAGGCACCAAATTCAGCCGTCTGCCCGATTTCGTCGATTGTCCAGTTCCACGGAGCAACTTCGATGAAGTCCAGATAAACCAGGGGCTTTCCCAGATTGTCCGGCTTCCTGCATGTGTAGCTGACGCAGTCTGTCAGACACACCGCCTGCCAGTGACCCCCCATTGTGATGCCGAAACCGCGTACCGCGAGCTGCTTCAACTGAGCCGATTTGGAACACCAGTTCCAGTGCAGGCTCTC
The DNA here is from genome assembly GCA_041398785.1 of Planctomycetaceae bacterium. NCBI lineage: Bacteria > Pseudomonadati > Planctomycetota > Planctomycetia > Planctomycetales > Planctomycetaceae > Planctomycetaceae bacterium. Next base: position 7,590 of record JAWKUA010000008.1, read on the forward strand.
GGGCCACTTCCTTCGCGATATTCCTGCCATTAGCAGCTTCTGATGAACCGTGTGCCGTGTTGCTTCCCATTGCCGTTCCACCAGGAGCAGATCGCTGGCTTCAAGATTATCGAGCAGCTCCGCATCCACGAGCGCATTGTCTACCCGGCGAATGATGCGGACTCGTTCAGTATTCACAGCACGACGACCTCCGATTTCTTGTCCTGCTTTTCGTCTTCAAAAACCAGCTTTTCGCCGTCGCGAACTCTGGAATCGACGAGCTGGTAAAGTCGCAACGCCTGGCGGAGGACCCCTGTTTTCGATAGATCCTTACGCTTTGCCAGCTCGTCCAGCACCGCCATTTCTTCGCTCGTGAGATTCAGAGTCATTGTTTTCTTCGACACCGGATTCTCCTGCTCTTCCTGCGCAATAATACCACTTTTGGCCACATAATCAATGTTGTTTAGCTATTTTTTGGCTGTTTCATGATCCGAAGGCGATTGACAGGAACACGAGCCTCAACGGGAATTGTGGAGATGGCCCGGCCTCGAAAAAAACAGGCACTGCCCCGGTCCAAGCTTCACGTGCCTGCGGACAACGACGATGCGTCTTCTGGCGGACTACGGCCGCGCAGGTGCGCCGCTTTCTGACCCGGGATATCTCGACGATCGATCCTCAACCGGCCCCGCGGCGCGCGGTCCCACGGCATGAACTCACCCCTGCACGGTCACTTCCGTGCGTTGGCGCGGGGCGAGGCGGCCGGCTTTGGTGATGCCGCCCTGCAGAACGGCGATGATGCGGTCGCGGTCTTCCAGCAGCGAGATGTCCGCGAGCACGTCTCCGTCGACAACCAGCACGTCGGCCAGCTTGCCGGGTTCCAGCGTGCCGAATTCGTCACCGCGGCCCATGATTTCGGCTCCGGTTTTTGTCGCGCACATGATCGTTTCCAGCGGAGTAAAACCGACATCGTTGACGAAGAACGTCAGTTCGCGAGCGTAGTCGCCGTGAGGATTCCAGCCGAAGCCATAGTCGCCGCCCATGCCCACTCGACCGCCGGCTCGCAGGATTCGAAGAGCGCTTTCGGCTCCTCCGTCCAGCGTTTCCTGGTGGCCGTCGATGACCTTTTGAGGAAGACCGAACTCCGGGCCGCGTTCGACGCTGGCCTTTTCGAAGTACAGCGCGGGAACCACCGGAACGTCGCGCGCCAGCAGCATGTCCATCGCTTCGTCGTCCATAAACGTGGCGTGTTCCAGCGTGTCATAGCCGGCTCGCAGGGCATTCCTGATGCCTTCCGTTGCGCGGCAGTGGCCGGTGACTTTCATGCCGTGGTTGTGAGCCGTCTGCACCACGGCGTTCATTTCGTCAAACGTCATGCACAGCGTGTGATGGTCGTTGGTGTCGGGAGCCGCCGCGTCGCCGGTCGGGTAGGTCTTGACCCATTCGACTCCGTCCTTCACCAGCGATCGCACGGCGCGACGGGCGTCGTCGGCGCCGTTGATGATGAACACCAGGCCTTCCATGCCGATCTTGCGGAATTCCGGATTCCAGTCCATCAGTCCGCCGGCCGAACAGATTTCGCGGCCGGACGACGACAGTCTGGGACCGGGGATCAGATCGCTGTCAATGGCCTTCTTCAGCCACACATCCACGTTGAACAGACAGCCGCCCGATCGAGCCGCCGTGTAGCCGCATTCCAGAGCCAGGCGGCAATTGACCGACGACAGCAGACTGACGTATTCGACCGGGTATTTGATGTCCAGGTCTTCCAGTGCCCGGATATTGAAGTACGTCGCGTGGAAGTGAGCTTCGACGAGCCCCGGCATGATCGTCCCGCCGCGGGCATCGATGATTTCGGCATCGGATGGAAGGGCGGGAACATTCGACGCTGCGCCAACGTAGCTGATGAGTCCGTCAGTAATCACCACAGCGCCGTCAGGGATGGCGGCGGCTCCTGTGCCGTCGACAATCTGGCCGTTTCGAATCACAGTCGTGCCGGTTGCGGTTTTCATGTTCTGGTCTCAGAGTGTCGTTGGCTGGGAAACGCGGCGAGGCGCAGTGTACTTTTGCCGGATACTTTTCGCCCTGACGATTCATGATCGCGAACTTCGGGACCTCTCGCTTCGCACCATGACCGGGGCGATTCGAATCAGACAACAGTGATCGCTGACGAATTCTCGCCGTTCAACATCGATGCGATCAGCGATCACGCTCGCCAGTACGTCGAAGCCTCCGGAGCGGTGTAGCGGACGGACATTTGCGGCGTATCGACAGGCTTCTGTCCGGCGTGCAGCGAATCGACTCCCGCGATGACCATCCCTGACGTCAACAACGTTCGTTCCACCGGATACGGCGCTTTGCCGGTCAGAACTGTGTCTTCGATATGGCGAGTCAGCGGGTTGAAGAAGTCTGCCGTGGTCGAACCGTGGGTGGGCATCGGCAGGTACATCTGGCAGGCCACGAGTTCGCCGTTGCCCAGCAGTCCGGCGTAGTTGAAGTCCTGAATCGCCGTCAGAAAAATGGCCGAACGGAAACCATCGCGGTGCTGCACGAAGACGCCGGTCGTGTCGGGCAGAGCCTTCTTCGCCCATTCGTAGGTGACGGCATCTGTGGGGAAACCGCCCTGGACCGGAAGATTGTGGCTGCATGTCAGAGCGGACACGAACAAATCGCGCGTCGTCGCGCGGTTGTCGGCTTCCAGAGCGGTCCACAGGGCGTCGCCCTTCAGCGCGTGGACCTGACTGATGCCGACCTCGCCGCCTCTGCGACGTTCGGACATGCATTGCGCCGTTTCGTACGCGTGGAAGTCGTAGCTGTCGATTCCGCCGTACGCGACGCAGACGCTTTCCTTCAGGTCGGCGTTGAAGGGCATGTCGAGCGACGGCAGCCGCCACGTCACCGGCAGCGATGAACCGGCAAGGAACGGAAATTTCAGCCGTTTGGAATCCTCAACCATTTCGACGCATTCATCCCACTCCGTCGACAGGTGCTTGTCGTTGAACACGGGAACGGCGCGGCCGCTGGATTCGAAGACATCCACCACTTCCTTGAACCACTTGTAGCGCGGATATCGCTTTTGTCCCTTGTCGTTATCCGGGTACCTGCCGTGTTCGCCGATGATGACAACGCCGTCTACTGCCAGGTTCGTTCCACCCAGCGTCAGGGCGTCTTTGATCGTGTCGAACTGTTTCAGGTTGTGCCGGGCGATGCGGTCCTTCGCGAGATCGCTTTCGGGGAACTGATCGACGTAGACGGAAGCGACATCGACGCGAGGCGCCTGCCAGTGACCGCGCCAGGCATAGCCGAACGTCAGACGATCCAGGAAATGCTGAGCGTGAGAATGTTCGCGCACAACGGTGCCGATGAAAGCAACCTTTTTTCGCGCGGACGACGGCTGAGCGGCCTGGCTGATTCGCGGGAGAGTCGAAGCAACAGCGATCGCGGCGGAAGCACCAAGGAACTGACGGCGAGTGGGCATGGCGGGATTCCTGGAAGGAGGGACTGGAGACCATCGGAAGGAAGCACAGCGGCAGGTTCAGGCAGGCAGCGCGAACCGACCGTCAAAACAATATCCGTCGCAGCGAATCCGACGCAACCCAGCTGGTCAGCCAGGCACTTCCCGCCGCCAGCAGCAGACCCGCAAGCAGCATCAGCATCAGTTCCGTTCCCAGCAACATGGCGATGGTGCCGCGACTGCAGCCGAGCTTGAACATCGTGCGCATCTCTGCCGCGCGCAGCCGGATTGAAAGCAGCAGCACCAGTCCCAGCAGCACTGCGGTCACAATCGAGGACAGCACGGCGCTCAGCCAGACGAGTTGCTCAATTCGAAACACGATGTTCAGCAATTCGTGAACGACATCGATGGGCTTCAGGCACTGAGCGACATCGTTGCGCACTGACGCGTAACGTCCCAGCAATAGAGTCTGCGACTTGCGGTTGCGCGGCACGGCTATGACCGCGGAAACGGGGAAGTTCGCGGGGTCGCCGTGGAAGTGAAACGAATCGATATTGTCCGGTGTGATTTCCGTGAACGGCAGCACGGCGGCGCTGGCGGTGACGGACGTGTCATCCTTCTTCAGCAGCATTGACGCGTCCGTTTGTGTGTCAAGCTGCTGATGCCCGTGGCCAATCCCGTCGATGATCCAGGCCGTGCGAATGTCGACGAACACAACGTCGTCGTCGGACGAATGGGACCGCGCGAGGATCCCGGTGATATTCATCTTCAGCGGATAGTCGCCGGCCAGGTTGAACGCGTTTTTTGGAGCCGACAGGATTCTGTCGCCGGGCCGCAGATTCATTCGTTCGGCCACGTCGGCACCCAGCACGCAGTCTCCCAGCAGTGTCAGTGATTGTCCCTTCGCCAGTCGCAGCCCGCGGAATTCGAAGTATTCTACCGACGTGCCGACGATGGGAACTCCGTCGATGCTATTCACGCTTTGCGTTCTGTACTTCACGTGCAGCGGAATTGCGGTCGCGAAGCCGGTGTCGCGCACGTAGTCAGCCTCCGACATCGTCGCGTTGTCCGGCGGAGCAGTGTCGAAGTACAGACCGTGCAGCACCAGATCGATGCGGCTGCCTCGCGCGCCGATGATCAGCGGCGTCGCTTCGGCTCGCGCAAGGATGTCGGTCCGAAACTGGTTCAGCAGCAGCCGAACGGTAATCGGCAGCCACAGCGTCAGCCCCAGACACAGGACGATCGTGATCGCTCGCCCGCGGAACCACCACAACGAACGGAAGGCAAGATACAAGGCGTGCCGCATCAGGATGCCTTCCCGTCCACGGCGCCCGCGTGTCGCGCGGTGAGAAACTGATCGAAGGAAATCGTGCGGTCGAAGTGATGCAGCAGCGAATGGTCGTGAGTCACCATGATCAGCGTGCGAGCGTTCCGTTCCGTACGATGAGTCTCCCAACCCGATGCACCGCCCGTACGATTGCCCTCCGAGGCCGTCCAGTCACTCGTACGATGGCCCTCCGAGGCCGTCGGGGCGTTCGCTGCATCGTCAGCAGAACCGGCCGACGAATTCTCAGTCGCGCCATGAGATCTCACCTGGTCCAGCAGCAGCTGCATGATGACGTCCGAAGTGGCCGGGTCGAGGTTCCCGGTTGGTTCATCGGCCAGCAGCAGGCATGGTTCCGGCAGCAATGCTCGACAGATTGCCACGCGCTGCCGTTCGCCCTGAGACAACCTGGTCACGGACTTGCGGACGTGATCCTTCAGCCCCACCTGCTCAATCAGCGCCGCGGCACGTTCGCGAGTCTGCGAAGTCAAAGCAACGGAGTTGCCGATCCGGCACGGCAGCAGAACATTGTCCAGCACGCTAAGGTATTCGATCAGCTCGAAGTCCTGAAACACCAGACCGACGTGACGGAGCCGGAAGGCTCGCCGCCCGCCTTCTGTCAGTCCGGTGACATCGGTTTCGCCTACGCGAAGACAGCCGGAATCCGCGGGACGAATTCCGGCCATCAGGTTCAGCAGTGTCGTCTTGCCGGAGCCGCTCGGTCCGACAATTGCCACCGCGCGGCCGGTTTCAATCTGCAGTTCCGGCACGTGCAGGGCAAAACTGCTGTGCGGGTACTGGAATCTCAGATCGTCAATGCGGATCATGCAGGGAAGTGTAGCGGAGACCATACTTCGTTTAACCTGTCGTCAGACACAGTCCCGAACGGGCTGACCGTCGTCCCTCTTCGACACAACGCGGCTGCGGACGGGAGACGACTTGCCTGCGAACACGAAGACTGCGTTCCGCGGGCTGGCGCTGGCCCTGTGTGAAGCCTGCTGTGACTGGAGGATCATCCGAAATGTTTCTGCACGGACAGTTCTTGATCGCGGCAAATCACCTGCGCGATCCCAACTTCTATCGCACCGTCGTCCTGATGCTCGAACACAATGCCGAGGGAGCGATGGGGCTTGTGGTCAACCGTCCGTCATCGATCGCTGTCGATGCGGCACTGTCCGGCCAGATCCAGGGAACGAAGTGCCAGTCTCCCATCTTCGTCGGCGGTCCCGTCGAAAACTCGGCTTTGTTCATCCTGCATAACAGCGTCGCCATCGGAGCCAAAGACCAGGAAGTCGCACCGGGCGTTTTTCTGTCGGGCAGCCACGAGTCCTTCGAAACCGTGGTTCGCGAAAGTGATTCCGGAAAAAGCGCGGCCGTGTTTCGAGTCTACTGCGGTTACGCGGGCTGGGGTGCCGGCCAGCTCGAAAGTGAAATTGAACGCGGCGACTGGCGAAACCTGCCCGCTACCGACGCGATCGTCCTGGAAGAAGACCCCTACGGAATCTGGGAAGTGTGTACGCGCAAACTTCAGCGAGCCAACCGACTGCTGCCGCACAACGTGCGGAATCCGGAATGGAATTGAGCAGGCCCGAATGGAATTGAGCAGGGCTGTCCGGTTATCGCCACATCCGTCTGAACAGTATGCTTCACGTGTCTTTCCCGCCCCATTCCACCCCCGCCATTCCCGCGCAGCCTGCACCCGCGCAGGCGAGTGGCGGGAACCGAGCCGCACTTCCGTCATTCCCGCGCGGGAATGACGGGACCAATGCTGGACAACCACCCTCGTTCTGAAAATATTCCACCTCATGCAAATCGCCGTTATCACTGACCCGGTCACGGGTTCTCACGCGAAGATCGCTGTCGCCCTGGGATTCAACTGCTTCGAATTTGTCGCGAAGCTTTCCGAGTCTGAATCCATCAACGTCATCGACGCCGCCGACGGGTTCGAGCACGGAGACAAGCCCGTCAGCCACAGCGGAATTCCTCTGCTGTTTCCGTTTCCCAATCGGATTCGCAGCGGAAGATTCACCTGGGACGGTCAGGAGTTCGATTTGCCCGAATCGCTGGTCGGATTCAACAATGGCAACGCCATTCACGGATTCGCTCTTGATCGACCCTGGCGAGTTGTCGAACAGACGGAAGCATCGGTCACCGGCACGTTCAAACTCAGCGATGACGCACCGGAGCGACGTTCGCTGTGGCCCGCCGATGCTCAGATCACCCTGCGGTATTCGCTCAGCAACAACAATCTGCGAGCTGACATCACAGTCCACAACCCGGACGACAAGCCGCTGCCGTGGGGATTCGGGACTCACGCGTACTTCAAGTTGCCGCTGGCGGCCGAAAGCAAGCCGGGTCACTGCACGATTTATGCTCCGGTCAGAAAGCGGTGGGAGCTGGAGGGATGTCTGCCCACCGGAAAGCTGCTGTCGCCGCCGGAAGACGGTCGACTGATCGAAGCTCCCTACTTTGACACACTGAAGCTGGACGACGTCTACACTGACATCGTTCCGAAAGACGGCATCGTCGAATGTCAGATCATCGATGAACACGCCGGTGCACAGGTCGTGCAGCGCTGCGACGATTCGTTCCGCGAAATCGTGGCCTTCACGCCTCCCTGGACGTCAGCCGTTTGTCTGGAACCGTACACCTGCACAACCGACGCGATCAACCTGCAGCAGCGGGGCATCGACGCCGGCCTGCAGGTACTGGCTCCCGGAGCAAGCTGGCGGGGCTGGATCGAAATCGCCGTCGGGCCGGTCCTGTGTTAGCCGAAGACCGGAGCCGCGAGAAACCGTCAACTGGTTTCCGGGTTGCCGGCACGCGAGAATACTCCAATGGAATGACGAAGCCACTTCGTCTTCCGGCACAGTGGGAAGGCCGACGTCGAGTCGCTTTGCAGAGATCGAAGTATCGCCATGAAAACACACAGTTCGACCTTCGCTGTTCTGGTTCTGACCGCTCTGGCGTCCCACAGCGCGGCAGCCGATGACCCTGTTGACTTCACGCGTGATGTCCGCCCGATTCTTTCCAACGCTTGCTTCCACTGCCACGGACCGGATGAGAAGACTCGCGAAGCGGACCTGCGAGTTGACACGCGGGCCGGGCTGTTCGATGAGCGAGACGGCGTCCGCGCGGTCGTGCCTGGAAACATCGAAGCCAGCGAACTGGTTTCCCGGATCCTCTCGGACGATCCCGACCTGGCGATGCCGCCTTCGACGTCGAAAAAATCGCTGACCGACGAACAGCGGCAGACGCTGGTTCGCTGGGTGAAACAGGGAGCACCCTGGGAGCAGCACTGGGCTTTCATCCCGCCCGTGAAAGCCGATCTTCCGCCGGTCAGCAACGAAGCGTGGTGCCGCAACGAAATTGACCGCTTCGTGCTGGCTCGCATCGAAGCCGCCGGACTGGAACCTTCGCCCGAAGCGGATCCGTACGCGCTTGTTCGCAGGATTTACCTGGACCTGATCGGTCTGCCGCCGACTCCGGACGAAGCCGATCAGTGGGTGCAGGAGCTGCAGAGGGAAAACGAAACCGCCTGGCAGCGGCTTGTTCAGCATCTGCTGGATTCACCGCACTACGGCGAACGCTGGGCGCGGCGCTGGCTGGATCTTGCCCGGTACGCCGACAGCAACGGATACGAAAAAGACCGCGACCGTTCCATCTGGCCGTACCGCGACTGGGTAATCAGCGCGATCAACGACAACATGGCGTTTGATCAGTTCACAATCGAGCAGCTTGCGGGCGACATGATCCCCAACGCGTCAACGTCGCAGCGCGTGGCCACCGGATTTCATCGCAACACAATGCTGAACGAAGAAGGCGGTATCGATCCGATGGAGTTTCGTTTTCACGCGATGACCGATCGAGTCTTCACGACCGGCACTACCTGGCTGGGGCTGACTCTGGGATGCTGTCAGTGCCACACGCACAAGTACGACCCGATTTCGCAGACCGAGTACTATCAACTGATGGCGCTGCTGAACAACGCCGACGAACCTTTGCTGGATCTTCCGGATGACGACTTTCAGCAGACCTGGGACCACAACAGGAAACAGGCGGCCGAACTGCTGGCGGAAATGCCGAACAAGTGGCCGGATGACGCCGGGATTTCCATCGACGAGGCATTCGAAAAATGGCTCGCCGACGAAACCGCCAACGCCGTGCAGTGGACCAGCCTGAAACCCGTTGAAGCCACGTCCAACCTGCCGATCCTGACGATTCAGGATGACGATTCCATCTTCGCCAGCGGCGATACCGCCAAACGCGACGACTACTTCATCAGCCTGGCCGCGTCAGACAAACCGATCACCGCACTGCGTCTGGAAGCCTTACCCGACGACCGCCTGCCCGCCCACGGACCAGGGACGACGTACTATGAAGGCACGCCGGGCGATTTATCTGACCGAAATCGCCGCCAGCGCTGCCTTCGAAAACGACGACAAGGCTGCGTCAAATCAGCCGCCAACTTCCGATGCCGCTGCGGCACAATCCGGCACTCCGAACGACCGGCCGCAAGCTCGAACGTTCCCGTTTTCTTCGGCCACGCAGTCGTATGCGAAGAACCGGTTTGGTGATAACCCGGTCAACGCCGATCTGGCGCTGGACGGTGATGTGCAGACCGGCTGGTCGGTTCACGGGCGGCAGGGAGAACGGCACGTAGCCGTCTTTGTCTTCTCGGAACCGGTGCCGGCCGGTCAGCCGCTGACCATTCACCTGACGTTCGGTCGCCACTTCGCAAGCTCGCTGGGCCGGTTTCGATTTTCCGCCACGGATGCAACAACAACTCCGGAAGCTCGCGATCATTCATCCGAAGTCGAACGACTGCTACTGCGGGATCGTACTTTGTGGTCAGAAGACGAACGCCAGGCAGTTTTCCAGCGCTTCCTGTTGACGGTACCGCAATTCGCCAAAGACGCCGACAGGATCCGTTCACTGCAGAAGCGGCCGGAAACGGCGTCGACACTCGTGATGCGCGAACGCCCGGCGGACCATCCCCGGCCCACGCATCGGCACCACCGCGGTGAGTACCTGCAGCCGAAGGAAGAAGTCCACGCGGGGCTGCCGGCCGTGCTGCGAGGCGATGCGGATGCCGGTACACGGCTGGAGTTCGCCCAGTGGCTGGTTTCCCGAGACAATCCGCTGACCGCGCGCGTCGTCGTCAATCGGCAGTGGGCAACGTTATTCGGCACGGGCATTGTCCGAACGGTTGACGACTTCGGGTTCCAGGGAGAACCGCCGACTCATCCGGAATTACTGGACTGGCTGGCAGTGACGCTCCGTGACAATGACCACTGGTCGCTGAAGGAACTCCATCGCCGAATCGTCAGCAGTGCCATGTATCGTCAGACTTCGGTTGTCTCGGCCAGGGCACTGCAGACCGACCCGCAGAATCGCTTGCTGAGCTATGCACCTCGGTATCGATTGGACGCGGAGATCATCCGCGACCGGCTGCTGGTTTCGGCCGGCGTGTTTTCCGAAAAGCGGGGAGGTCCCCCCGTGCGTCCTCCGCAGCCGGCAGGCGTTACGGAAGTCGCTTACGGCAGCCCGAAATGGTCGGCCAGTGAAGGAGAAGACCGGTACCGCCGCAGCGTTTACACGTTCGTAAAGCGAACGGCTCCGTTCGCCATGTTTTCGACGTTTGATGCTCCTTCCGGAGAGGCCTGCATCGCTCAGCGCGACCGCAGCAACAGTCCGCTGCAAGCTCTGACTCTGCTGAACGACGTCATGCTGATGGATCTCGCTCGCAGGACGGGTGCGTCGCTGTCGTCAGCAGAACAGGATGACCGGTCGAAGATGATCCGCCTGTTTCGACAGGTTCTCGTTCGTCCTCCAACCGAAGAAGAGGTCCATTCGCTGCAGGAATTCCTGACACGGCAGCGAGCGCACTATGAAGCGGAACCTTCGACCGCACGGCAGTTGCTGGCGCTCGAAGACGAGCAGCAGCGGGACGGTGGCAACGTCATCGACGAAGCTGCCTGGACCGCGACCGCACGAGCTGTGTTCGGGCTCGATGAAGCCCTGACCAGGGAATGATGCACACTGCCCGCGCGGCAGACACAGCTACTCGGAGACAGCGTCCGTTCCTGTCAGCAGCGGCGTGAATTCAACGCCTCCAAGCTCCGCCAGCGAGGCCATGATTCGGTCCGCGACTTCCCTCAGGTCGTCCGTCGTCGCCTTGCTGTCCCGCCATGGGCTGAGATCGATTTGCTGACCGTACACAATTTCAGTGCGGGCCGGTTTCAGGAAAGATGTCACCATGCCCCGGCCTCGCGGAGCATTGCGGATGAAAACCGGGATCACCGGAGCCCCCGATTTCAAAGCCAGCCAGGCGGCTCCGGTACCCGATCGCAGGAGCTTCGTGTCCGGCGTTGCCACATTGATCCGCCCCTCCGGAAACATCCCCAGCAGTTTCCCCTTCTGCAGCCGGTCCAGCGCCGCACGGACAGCTCCCGTGTCACGCCCCGAACGTGTTGCCGGAATACTTTCCATCGCGCGAAACACCCAGCCGACAGGTCCGCCGATCCGGAAATACTCACCCGCCATCATGTAGCCGATCACTCGAATTCGTCGCCGCCGGAACTGCCGGAAGTGACCCATCCAAAGCAGAACCGGGTCAACCGGCGACGTGTGATTGCCCACGATAATCGCAGGCCCTTCTTCGGGAATCGTACAGGGGTTCGCTGCCTTCCAGCGAAACAGTAGCGGGCAATAGACGCGAGTGATCTGGTACAGCACCCACGCCTTCCAGCCAGCCGGGCACAGGCAGGCTCGAACCACAATCGCCGCAACAACCAGCACGGCGATAACCAGGGCGGTCGCAATGGGTGAAAGCATCGGCTGCGGCAATGAATCGCAGAAGCAGTGAGTTTGCTTCGCCTGGAACCGGGGCGATCAGCAACGGGCCATCGACGGAACGACAACCATCAAACTTGCATCGGATTCTGGCAAAAAACCGCTGGATGACAACTGTTCATATCGTACCGAACAGAGGAAGGCCCCTGGGCAGCGCGCACGAAAAAGCCCTTTGAGCGATGGAGGTGCTGGGGAAGAACGCGCGTTAATGGGTCGGCACAGAAGGCTCAGGGTGCTGGGTGACAGCCTGATTCCCGGGGATTTCCCGCGTTCAACACCTGTCAACTGCTCAAAGGGCTAGCTGGGTAGTCATGACGAACTGCAGACTCCATGCCAATCGGCGCGAAATCGGAAACTGGCGAGTAATGAATTGGAATTGCTCTCGTCGATCGCCGGATTGACTTTGTGAACCGCCCTGCCCCGCATCCGATTCGGCGCTTCGGCGCATGTTCGACATGACTGTTCGGCGCTTCGGCGCTTGAATGTTCGGCGCCACATTGGTAGTTTTGCAGGAATTCGTCACCTTCGGCGCCCAAGGAAATGAGCCGCCTCAAAAGCCCAATTATCGCAAATTCCATCGCGTATCCACAAACGGCGGTACTGCAGCTTCGCGCGATCGTCGCCGGGATCTGTACAGCGTCCGTGATCTATTCGCTGATCGTGTTGTGGTACGTGGCGACGTTTCCGGACATCGGAATTCGGTGTTTGCTGCCGACTGAGTCGTCGCCGGAATCTGCATCGTCGATTGCCGTGACGAAGTTCGTAAATTCTGAACTCGACGGCATTCCGTATCTGCCGGAAAGGGGCGATCTGCTTCTGACCATCGGCCGGGAACCGGTGCGCAACTTCCTGGAATTCGCGCGAGGGATGTCAGATCTGCGATCGGCGAAGATTCCACCGGGTGGCCAGCTTGCTCCCGGTTCCGACCCGGCCGAGTATTCTGCGGATCTGGTGCCGGGGCTGGTTGAGATACCCGATGTGGACGGCACAACCGCGACTCGGATGGTGGAAGTCACATTTCTGCGGCCGACGTCGGAGACACCTGACAATCCGCTGCGGACCTACGTTGCCGTTCGTCCGCTTCAGGACTACGACGTGGTGCTGACGATGTTCTGGTTCCTTTGCCAGTTGGCGATCCTGCTGGTGGCATTGACCGCATATTGGCGCCGACCGACGAACCGGATCGTGCGGACATTCTGCCTGATGTGCGCTGTTTCCATGGCGGCGTTTGTCGGTGGATTTCACTGGTGGATCATTGCGGGAACTCCGCTTTTGAATCTGCCATTTATCCTGAGCGCTTCTCTGCTGCCTGCGGCGGCGATGCATTTCTTTTGCACGTTTCCCCGCGACACGTGGATGCTGAAACGATATCCCAGAGCCGGAGTGCTGGGGATTTACAGTCCTGTCGCCAGCGCTGCGCTGCTGCTGATGTTTGCGTACTGGTCGGCCTACAGTCTGGGCGGCACCATCGCGGATGCCGGGCAGCTTTCCGCGTTCCAGAAGCTGGCGACAATTGGCTGCAATCTGGTCTACGGCAGCGGCGGGACCTTTGCAGGATCGGTGGCTGCCGGACAACTGCTGCATACGCTTCGGACTCTGGTCTATTTCACGATCTTCCTTGGTTCGGTTTATTTCGCGGCAACGGTTGTAGCGCTGGCATTCAGCCTGGTGCGAACGCAGAACGTCCTGGAACGTCGCCAGGCGTCCGGCATTCTGCTGGCGTCGCTGGCCGCCGCGGTACCGATTCTGTACACGCTGTATCTGGCGGTTTATCAACAGGAGGAGTTCGCTCTTGGAAAAGCTCAGGTTCCGATGTTTGTCGCGAGCGGTCTGTTCATGGCGGCGTACGCTCACGGAATGCTGCGGCATCGACTGATCCTGGCCGACGAAATTCTGGAGAGCGGGCGCCAGTATTCTCTGATGACGGCGGTTGTTACGACCAGTGCCGCGATGCTGCTGGCGGGCGGAATCTTCGCGACCAGTGTTTACGCGCTGCCGCCCGAATCCTCCCTGCCGCTGCGCGTTTCCCTGTTTTCGATTCTGGTGGTCGGAGTCGTGTTTGTCCTGTGGACCCGAGACCGTCTGCAGGCCGTGGTCGACCGCCGGTTCTTCAGCGAAAAGTACCAGCTTGACCGAACTCTGCAGCAATTGAATCAGGCGGCCGGATACCTGACCGATCCGTCAGCCATGGCGGAACTGACACTGCGAACCTGCCGCGACGTCATCGATGCGTCCATGGCAGCCATGTTTGTTCGAGACGGATCAGGGACCTTCCGGCTGATCGGGGTCCACAATGATCCCGGCATGCCGGATGCGCTGCCGGACAGCCTGCCGGGACAGGTCCGTCAGGCCGGGCCGGTGATTCGTCGCGTGCCGCCGGCATCCAGTCGTGAGACGATCAGCGATCTGCAGCGGATGCTGCATTCCCTGAAATCTGAGCTGATGTGCGTGTTGCGCGATGAGCACGGCGTCGACGGCATGATCTTCGTCGGCCGGCGCAGCACGGGCACTGCCTACTCGGCGGAAGACATCGCCTTCCTTCAGGCGATTGGCCAGATGACGGTTTTGGCGCTGCACAGTTCGCGAGCCAACCAGAATCTGGCCAGGCTGAATTCGGAACTGAAGGTCAAGGTCGACCGCATTGCGGAACAGCAGCGGCAACTGGCGATTCTGCGCGGGGAACTGACCAGTCTGCAGGATTCCATGGACGAATCATCGCCGCGGGCCGCTCGGGACGGATTTGACCGCGGGCAGATTCGCGGCAGCAGCACTGCGATCCAGAGCGTCCTGGAGATTGCCCGCAAGGCCGCGGACAGCACGGCAACAGTGCTGATCCGGGGAGAAAGCGGAACGGGAAAAGAACTGCTGGCTCGCGTCGTGCAAAGTAACAGCGATCGTGCCGATCAGCCGCTGATCTGCGTCAACTGCGCTGCTCTGGCCCCGTCGCTTCTGGAAAGTGAACTGTTTGGCCACGTTCGCGGTGCCTTCACCGGAGCCAACGCCGACAAGGCCGGGCGGTTCCAGGCTGCCGACGGCGGTACTCTGTTTCTGGACGAAATCGGCGACATCTCGCTGGAAACACAGGTCAAGCTGCTGCGAGTCCTGCAGGAGCGGAGATTTGAACCGGTCGGTTCCAATACCAGTGTCAGCACCGATGTGCGGTTGATCGCCGCGACAAATCGCAATTTGGAAAAGATGATCGCGCGCGGCGAGTTCCGGGAAGATCTGTACTACCGGCTGAATGTCGTCAGCATCACGCTGCCGGCACTGCGAGACCGCAGAGAAGACCTGATTGATCTGGTGTTCTACTTCCTGAACCGAACCGTGCAGAAAACCCGGAAGAAGGTTCGGCAGATCGACAAGGATGCTCTGGCGGCCCTGGAAAAACATGCCTGGCCGGGCAACATCCGCGAACTGGAAAACACGATCGAACGGGCTGTTATCCTGGCGGAGGGAGAGACGATCACGGTCCGAGACCTGCCGTCCGAAATCGCCGACGCACCGGCATTGACGACGGTAGCGGAATCCAAACGGACGGAGGCCCCATCCGTCTTTGGCGACAGTTGGCCGCGCATTCCGGGCAGAACTTCGGCAAAGCCAGGCGACGCAGGGGCCAACAATCAGGAATCCTCCGGCAGGGTCGCCGGGGCTTCGGATTCGCGGGAATCGAGACCAGCCAACTCACCCGTTCCACGCAATGACGAGACTCGCGGAAAGGCAGCCGTTGCTGACGAACAGTCGGCGCCGACCGTCGACGCGGACGAACTGGCGGAACTGCAGCAGGCCCTGCGATCAGCTCGCGGCAACAAGGCTCAGGCTGCTCGTATCCTGCACATGCCTCGCAGTACGTTTTACAGCAAGCTGAAAAAGTACGGCATCGGCGGGTGACGCGACGAATCGGCATCACGTTCGGTCCAGTGCGGCCAGGCCCAGCATGGTCAGCACGATACCCGCAACCATCGAAGCGGTCAGCGGTTCCGAAAACACCACGACGGCTCCCACAGCGCACATGGCATTCTGCGTGGCGTTGATCACGTTGACCCGGCTGATGCTCATCAACTTGAACGCGTAGGTAACACAGAAGAAAGCGAACGCGTTGAAGCTGCCGGCGACCAGAATCATCGCCCATTCACCACCCGTTACGGTTCGCAGCTCATGGAGTCCCAGCATGGCAAATCCGGTTGTTCCCAGCAGGATTGTGCCAGTCGTGCCGAACACGACCAGCGTGGATTCCACCGGCAGCTTGTCTCGCACGTATCGCCGGATCACGACTCCGTTGACGCCGTAGCTCAGGCCGGACACGATTGCGATGGCGACTCCGATGACGGAATTGATGATCCGTTCGGAATCGGTCGCAGCCGTCAGCTTCTCGCCTCCGGCCGCCGCGGTGGATTCGTCGGTTGCCGCCGTCGACAGAGCGACGATGGCCAGCGTCATAAGCAGCATCGCGACAATGGTTCGGGGCGTCACGGGGTCACCCAGAAATGTGCGGCCCAGCAGTGCTCCGGAAATAATGATTCCGGCGAACACCAGCGGAACGGTGATGGCCAGCCCGATAAACCTGAGAGCCGTCTGAAATCCGACATTGCCGCCGATCTGCATCACCAGCGCCGCAGCGATCAGCGGCAGCAGAAGCTGTTTCGGCGGCAGCAGGGCCTGCCCCGGAGCACGATTCTTCAGCACCAGAATCCACGCCAGGCAAGCTGTGGGCACCGCCTTCCCCGCCGAAACCCAGATGTCCCACCCCTGGCCCCCGTGAGCCCCCGAAAGATCCCTCAGCGCCAGATTCGTGACCGAATAGCCGATGGCCGAGATCAGCGCCAGCCACGCGCCGCGCTGGGATTCCGGGATGCGATTGAACAAGAGGCTCTGCCGAAAACGCAGCGTAACGCGGGAAACAGAAAGAGGTCGCAGCGGCATGTTATCGAAGTTGTCGCGTCACTGCTTCGCTGTCTCCTGTTGATTTGTGAAAAGCGCTTCGCAGGATAGCGGCAAACGGCAGCCACCAGACCACATCGTTCAGCGGCAGCAGCCACAAGACGCGCGATGAAATGTCGCCCTGCCAAACCGTCCACGCCATCCCCATCGGTCCGAGAATTTTTCCCAGCAGCCCGATCGCCACAACGGCCCAGTGCTGACGCGGATCTGTCGAAGCGATCCCGTAGCCGATCCCGAACAAGAGGATGACCAGCCCGGTACCCTGCCAAAGGTGAACGTCAACCACGGGCTTTTCGAAACCGTAAACGTCTGCGGATGACGCCGGAAACAGCATGATACCGGCGCCCCAGGCGATGCAGTGGACTGACGCCAGTCGCAGAGTCCACACGTGCCATGTCACGCGTTCGCGTGGGTTCATCGACGATCCAGTTCGAATCTCAGGCATTCTTCCAGATCACCATGGTCGAATTGAAAACCGCTGCGCTGAAGTCTTTCCGGAATCACGCGAGTACTCGCCAGAAGCAGCTCGTCCGCCATTTCTCCCAGCACCAGCCGGGCCGCGAAACCGGGCAGCGGAAACACGGTCGGGCGATGCAGCACTTTGCCCAGAGTCCTTGTGAATTCGCCATTGGTAACCGCACCCGGAGTCACAGCGTTAACCGGTCCGGCAATCGAATCGTTGTCGACGCAGTAGGTGACGGCACGGGCCAGGTCGGCGAGTCCGATCCAGCTCATGTACTGGCGTCCCGATCCGACGACTCCGCCGACGCCCAGCCGGAACGGCAGCAGCATTTTCGCAAGCGCTCCTCCCCGCGGACTCAGCACTACGCCGATTCTCACGCAGACGACTCGCACGTCCAGCTTCTCCGCAGCCATCGCTTCGGTCTCCCACTGCCGGCAGACGTCCGCGAGGAACCCGCTGCCGGCATCCGATGACTCAGTCAGTTTCTCGTCGCCGCGGTCGCCGTAGTAGCCAATCGCCGACGCGCACACCAGCACTTTGGGGCGCTGCTGCACGGCCGCGATGGATTGGACCAGGCTGCGAGTTCCCTGCACACGGCTGTTGCGAATCTTCGCCTTCCGTTTTTCGTTCCAGCGCCCGCCGGCGATGTTTTCCCCGGCCAGGTGAACGACCGCGTCGACGGATTCCAGCCGGCCGGGATTGATGAGTCCCGAGTTCGGATCCCAGCGAATGGAATCTTCGTACGCCCCGCTTTCGCCGCGAGTAATCGCGACGACTTTGCGACCTTCAGACGCGAGGTTTTTCGAAAGCTCGCCACCCACCATCCCGCTGGCTCCGGTGATCGCGACGGTGGTGAGCCCCGAAGACACGGCGGCGGTTTGCGGATCGGTCGATGTGGAGCCGGACATGGTGTTTCTCCTACTGGGGCGGTGATGTGGAACCCTGTGTTTGTAGACATCATGAGCCCGGATTCAAGATTCTGCATCCGATCATCACGTCATACCGTTGTGCCCACAATTTCCCGAAACGCCGTCACGACGGAACTTCGTTCGATGTGTGAACTGTTTCCCCGAGGCTGGGCGATTCGCCGGCCGGTTGGGCCTGAACCGCCGGCAAAGTCGTGGCCTAACCGGACCGATGCGGTCACCGCGAATGTTACGACGTCTCTCTGCCCGTACCAGGGCTCCCGCCTCGCTACTCGTTCCAGGGCTCCCGCCCAGGAACGAGACGGAAGAAATGAACGCAGAGCCCCGGAACGAGACGGACGCTGGGTCCTGGCACAAGTAGTCTGCCACGCAGCGGGCTCACGCACTGACGCCGGAACGCAACGGGCCGTTTTTATTCTCGCTGCAACGCGGCATCATCCACTCGTTTGGCCACCAGCGACACGTTGTGGCCGCCGAATCCAAAGCTGTTGTTGATGGCGAAATCGACGGTCGTCTGCCTGGCCTGATTCGGGATATAGTCCAGGTCGCAATCCGGGTCCGGCGTTTCGTAGTTGATTGTGGGCGGCAGGACGCCGCGAGCCAGAGCCAGAGCGCAGGCCGACATTTCAACCGCGCAGGCCGCTCCGATCATGTGGCCCAGCATGCTCTTCGTCGAACTGACTCGCAGTTTCGACGCGTCGTCGCCGAAGACGTTCTTCAGCGCGACGGTTTCCATCGAGTCGTTGTATTTCGTGCTGGTGCCGTGAGCGTTGACGTAGGTACGGTCAGCGATTTCGGCGGGATTCAGGCCGGCCGCGTCCAGAGCCATCGTGATTGCCTTGATTGCCTTGCGGCCTTCCGGATCAGGCTGCACCAGGTGAAAAGCGTCGCTGGTACTGCGGCCGCTGAGCACTTCCGCCCACGCTTTTCCGCCGCGTTTTCGCAGATGGTCCTCCGTTTCAAAGACCAGCACGGAGGCTCCTTCGGCCATGATGAAACCGGACCGGTCCGCATCGAAGGGACGCATCGAACCTTTCGGGTCGTCATTACGATCGCGGCACATGGCCTTCATATTGACGAAGGAGGAAATCCCGAGCCTCGTCAGTGACGCTTCGGTTCCGCCGGTAATGACGAAATCCGCTTCACCGCGGCGCAGGTATTCCGTCGCGTCGATCATGGCGTGACCGGACGACGAACAGGCGCTGCTGCACGTGTAGGCGGAACCGTGGATGCCGAAGGCCAGGCTGATGTTTCCCGGAGGAGCATTCGGCATCAGCATGGGAATGGTGAACGGGCTGACTCGCGACGGACCTTTCGTCAGCAGGCGTTCCATTTGAAATTCGTAGGTCTCCAGCCCCGCCAGACCGGCTCCGATGATGACGGCCGCGTTTTCGCCGATGTCCGATGTCGGCAAACCTGCGTCTTCCAGCGCTTCGTGAGCCGCATAGACGGCGAACTGGCTGGCTCGGTCCATCTTCTTGGCGGCCACCAGGTCGTTGACGTTGACTCTGTCCAGATTCAGGTCGCGGACTTCACCACCGATCGTGACAGCCATCTCGCGAACGTCGTGGTCTCGCAACTGATCCAGGCCGCTAATGCCGGATGTCAGGTTCTTCCAGAAGGTTTCACGGTCATTGCCCAAACAGGTTGCGAACCCGATTCCGGAGATAAAAATACGTTGCATAAATCTGACTTCCGAGGTCCCTTCCTTGCAAAACCGTACTACAGCAAACAAAAACGCGGCTGCAACGTCCGGACGAGCCAAAACGCTGAATCGTCGGTTTTTTTGCGGGTTGCTGGCAGGCGGAAACTCGCGCTGGCAGACTCACGGGATCCCGCCAACCGTTCGACACTGAATTCGGAGCCGATCCATGCGATTTACCGTGGTCCCGCCAATCGTGCTGCTGTTGCTGACAACCGGAATTCCCGCCCTTGCCGACGGCGAAGGGGACAACAATCCCACCACGGTGCGACGTATTCCCGCGGAAGGCATCGACGTTCCGGCTGATCGCGAAGCCGCTCTGCGATCGCAACTGGACGCGCTCCAACAGCACATCGCCGAACTGAAACAACGAAACGATCCGACCACCAGCGAACTTCTGCCGGACGTGATGATCTTCGAACGAGCCGTCCGGGTGGCTCTGGACTACAACGAATTCTTCGACCCGAAAGACATCGACAAGGCCGACGAACTGCTGGCCGAAGGAATTTCGCGAGCCGAACAGCTTCTCGACGGCAAGCCGCAGTGGCCGGAACAAAGCGGACTGGTCGTGCGAGGCTACATCAGCCGCATCGACCACACCGTGCAGCCATACGGTCTGGTGATGCCGAAAACGTACGCGTTCAATCACAGCGTGCCGACTCGCTGCGACATCTGGTTCCACGGCCGTGGCGAAAAGCTGAGCGAAGTGAATTTCCTGTGGGAACGAATGCACCGACCGGGCGAGTTCACTCCGGACCACACCATCGTGCTGCATCCGTACGGCCGCTATTCGAATGCGTTCAAGTTCGCCGGCGAAACGGATGTGCTGGAAGCTCTGGAAGACGTGCAGCGGCGATACCGCATTGACGAAGACCGCATCAGCGTGCGAGGTTTCTCGATGGGCGGCGCAGCGTGCTGGCAGTTCGCCGTCCACTATCCCGATCGCTGGTTCGCTGCGAATCCGGGGGCCGGCTTTTCGGAAACGCCGCAGTTCCTGAAGTTCTTCCAGAAGGAAACGCTGAACCCGACATGGTGGGAAAAGAGATTGTGGCAGGTGTACGACTGCGACAAATACGCGCTGAATCTGCTGCACTGCCCAACGATCGCGTACAGCGGTGAGAACGACATTCAAAAACAGGCGGCTGACGTGATGGAAGCGGCATTGACGGAACTCCATGTTCCGCTCCGTCACATCATCGGTGCCGGAATGGGACACAGATTTGACGATCCGTCGAAGCAGATGATCGAAGCCAGCATAACTTCGCTGGCGAAACAGGGCCGGGTATCGCCGAAGGTCGATCTGCGATTCACGACGCCGACTCTGAAGTACAACCGCATGCACTGGCTGACGATCGACGGCCTGGAACGGCACTGGGACTTTGCCAGTATTTCTCTAAATCACAATTTCCCGCCGCCGTCAACACATCACATGATCGGACGCAGCAAGAACGACCTGTATTGCATTGCGACCAACGTGGCAGCATTCACGCTCGATATTCCGGCGGGAACATTTTCAAACGACGCGGCGGACAATGCTCGCTTCGGTTCGATCTTCACCGTGTGGTTCGACGACGGAAATGGTCAGCCGAAGGACTACGTCAGCAGCGCTGGGATATTCTCAGACGGCTCCGCCCGATTGCAGGCTCATAGGGACGCAAACGGCAAATGGGTCAGCGGGCCGCCGGAACCTGGCCTTCACAAACGCCACAACCTGCAGGGGCCGATCGACGATGCGTTCATGGATTCCTTCGTCTTCGTGCGCCCGACCGGCACAGCAGCAAACGAAGCCGCCGGAAAATGGGCGGCGTCGGAACTTGAACGAGCCATCGAACACTGGCGGCGGCATTTCCGCGGCGACGCTCGAGTCGTCAACGACAGCGATGTCACCGACGAACTGATTCAGTCGGCGAATCTGGTGCTGTGGGGCGACCCTTCGTCCAACAGCGTCATGTCCCGCATCGCCGGAGAACTGCCCGTCAAATGGGACAGCGATCAGATCACCGTCGGCAGCAAGACATACGACGCGACTCACCACGCTCCGATTCTGGTTTATCCCAACCCACTGAATCAGGACCGTTACGTCGTGTTGAACAGCAGCTTCACGTTTCGCGACTATGCCTATCTGAACAATGCTCGTCAGGTGCCGATGCTGCCGGACTGGGCCGTGATCGATCTGAATACGCCGCCTGGTTACGTCTGGCCCGGCAAGGTCGTAGCGGCGAATTTCTTCGATGAACAGTGGCAACTGAAACAGGTCGACCGGTAGTCGGCAGTTCGATCGGGTAGAATCTCTCGCGGAGGATTTTCAATGCCCAGCCCGTTTCCCGGCATGGACCCGTATCTCGAAGCCCACTGGCGAGACGTCCATCAAAGCCTGATCATCTACATTCGAGACGCCATCCGGCCCGGTTTGCCGTCGGACCTGCGGCCGCGGGTGGAAGAGCGTGTTTTCGTGCAGGCTTCGTTCGACGAGTCTCGCACTATCTACCCGGATGTCAGCATTATCGAACGCCACGACCATGATCATTCCGGCGGTGGGACACTGACGGTGACCGATGTCGCGGAACCGATCATCGTGCTGCTGGAGGACGACGAGATCTCAGAGAATTTCCTGGAAATCCGCGAAGCCGGAACCGGCGGCCGGTTGATCACAGTCATCGAAGTGCTGAGCCCTTCCAACCGGTTGCCCGGCCCCGGTCGCGATCAGTACCTCCGCAAACGGACGGAGCTGCAGCAGGGCGGCGTCAACTTTGTCGAACTGGATCTGATTCGCACCGGCGACTGGATGCTGCTGATTGACAAATGGCGACTGGCGAACGATCTGCACACGCCCAACCGAGCGTGTGTCTGGCGCGCCGCGCGGCCGAATTGCGTGGAGTACTATCCGTTTCCGCTGCGACAGCGGCTGCCGTCGATTCGCATTCCGCTGCGGCCGACGGATGAAGACGTCCGGCTGGACCTGCAGCCGCTGATCAACAAGTGTTACGAAAACGGCGGCTACGACGACATCGACTATTCTGTCGACTGTGATCCGCCGCTGACCGGTGACGATGCGGAATGGTCGCGGGCGCTGCTGACCGCGGCCGGACTGCGTTCTGCGAAGAAGCAGTGAGCTGCCGAAACCGGTGTTCCTCCGAATCCGACAGCGATTCACGGTGTCGTTTTTTCATGGCCAGCGTATCGCAAGCTTCATCGGTCGGTTCACAAGTCCGCAGTCACGGCTTTGCTGTCGTTGACAGCGTCCTGGATGCCGGTACCGTCGCTTACTTCGGCCGGCTGGTGGACGACGCTCGATCGAAGTCGCAATCCGCGGAAGCAGTCACCAACAGCAGCGGAACCTACGGGCTGCGGAACCTGACGGATGTCATCCCGGAAGTCGCTGACCTGGTGCGTCATCCGCAGGTCTGCCGCCTGGTCACCGACATCGCTGGCGACGGAGCGTTCATGGTTCGAGCGACGCTGTTCGACAAGACGCCGGGCGCGAACTGGGGAGTCTTCTGGCATCAGGACCTGTCGATCGCGGTTGCATCGCGTCACGACGTCGCCGGCTTCACGTCATGGACTCGCAAGGCCGGAGTGGACTGCACTCAACCGCCAGTCGCGATCATGGAACAGCTACCGCGGTGCGGCTGCATCTCGACGACTGCACGGCGCGCAATGGGCGTTGAGGGTTCTTCCGGGAACGCATCTGCTGCAGCGGCTGTCGCAGGGACAGTCGGATGCCGAACAGGCCGGCGCGAACGGAAATCGTCTGCGAAGTCCCGGCCGGCGGTGTCGTGTTGATGAGACCTCTGCTGCTGCACGCTTCTTCGCCGATGGAGGTGCCCGCGAGTCGCCGTGTGATTCACTTCGAATTCGCCGCCTGCGAATTGCCGGCTCCGCTGGAGTGGAGATATCGGATTGCCTGCCGAATTCGATAATGCTCACCGGACTTGTCCGGAACCGCGCTTTCCCGGAGACTCAGCCGCCATTGAACAACCCAGCGCTTGTCATGAACACGAATCGGACGAATCGGACGTTATATGGGTCCATTTGATCTGCATATCACAAGCACGCTGGGGCTGCTGCTGGGAATGAGTCTTGCGGCCGGCGTGTTCGCGGATCTGCTGCACCTGCCGAAAGTCACCGCATATCTGCTGGTGGGCCTGCTGGTGGGGCCGGGCGTCCTGGATCTGATTCCCGAAGGACAGGTCGATTCGTTTGAGCCGGTTCTGGAACTGGCGATGTCCGTGGTGCTGTTCAACCTCGGCAGTGAATTCACCTTTCGAAGAGTGCGACGATTCGCCGCTCGCTGCCTGGCGATTTCCGCCGGAGAGATCGCAACAACGTTCTGCATCGTGACGATTGGCCTGCTGGTGTTTGGCTATTCGGGCAGCATGGCCGTGCTGCTGGGTTGCCTTGCGATTGCGACCGCTCCGGCCACCACGATTCTGGTTCTGAAGGAGTTTCGATCGGAAGGTCCGGTGACGGACTACACCGGCTTTCTGGTCGCGGTCAACAACTTCGCCTGCATTGTGGTGTTTGAACTGGCGTTTCTGGCCATTCACCTGCTGCAGGGCAAGCTGCAGATTGGTGTCGGCCAGCAGCTTGGCCTGCTGGCGATGGATATCGCCGGATCGATGGCAATCGGAGCGCTCGGCGGAGTCATCGTCAGCTACAGCTGCAGTCTGCTGGCGCGAAGCCGCTGGCTGGTTCTGCTGGTTGCCACAGCCACGTTTCTGCTGGGCATCTGCATCACGCTGGACATCCCCTACATGCTGACGTTTCTGGTCATGGGAGTCACTGTCGCCAACACATCCGACAGCACAGCCAAGATCTCTGAAGAGCTTGATCATCTTTCCGGTCTGCTGGCGGTGCTGTTCTTTTCGGTTCACGGAACACATCTGGACATCCATGCGTTCGCGGATGTCGGCAAGCTGGGAGCCATCTACATTGTCTGCCGCTTTGCCGGAAAGTGGCTGGGTGTGTACTCGGTAGCCCGAATCACGCGGCAGTCGTCGGAGATTCGACACTGGCTGGGAAGTTGTCTGTTCGCGCAGGCCGGAGCCGCCATTGCTCTGGCAACGATTGCCGTGCATCGCGATGCCGAACTGGGCAAGCCCATTCTGGACGTGATCCTGGGATCCGTCGTCGTGTTTGAAATCTTCGGACCGCTGTTCATTCGCCAGTCGCTGCTGCGAACCGGTGAAGTTCCGCTGGCCAAGGCGATCCGCCATACGAGCAGTACTCCGCTGGACCAGGCCCGGTCACTGACCGACCGTTTCCGTTCGGCGATCGGCCGGACGTCACCCGCAACCGTCGGCGGATCAAAGATCAAAGTCAGCGATCTGCTTCGCAAGAGCAAAGGGATTTCTCAGTCGGCGAACTTCGAGGCCGTGATTTCGCACATCGAACACAGCCACGAAAACACGTATCCGGTTGTGGACGACCGCATGCGAGTCGTCGGCGTCATTCGCTATCCGCTGCTCAGCAACGTCATGTTCGACAACAGCGTCAGGGAACTCGTGCGCGCCGAAGACCTGGCGACACACACGGATGCCTTCCTGTATCCCGACGATCCGGCAACGCGCGCCTTCGAATTGTTCCAGGCCGAGACCGACGACTGCATCCCTGTCATTGCCCGGGAAGAACCCCACGAACTTCTGGGCGTTGTCCGACGAAGTGACGTGATGCACGCTCTGATCACACAACATCGACGCAGAAAATAGCATGTCCCGACTGACGTGCTGACAGTTGCCCGCAGCCGCCTGCTTCGCCCCGCGGAAGGTCCGTGAGATGAACATGACACTTCACAACTTCATCGACTTCCACTTTGGTGTGGATGGTGAGTCTGTTTTGCGGCAGCGGCTGGACGCGGGAGAGCCGGTCAACGCGTTTCTCGACGGAGAAACGCCGCTGCACGTCGCCGTGCGCCGACGCCGAAACGGCGCCGCTGAGATCCTGCTGGAATACGGTGCCGAAATCAACCTGAAGAATGCACATGGAAAGACGGCGTACGCTCATGCGATTCGGCGCGGCTTCGTCGAAACGGCGGAACTGCTTTCGTCACGAGGCGCCAGTCCGGAATTAAACGCCGCTGACCGTTTGGCCGTCGCGGTGGTCAGTGGCCGGCTCGACGGTGCGCGTGCGATCCTGGCAGAACACCCGCGCGCTGCCCGAACCGGCAATCCCGAAGAAGATCGCCTGCTGGCTGATGTCGCCGGACGACAGAATTCGGAAGCCGTCATCCTGCTCATCGCGGCCGGCGCCGATCTGGCTGCGCCGGGTCTGGATTCGGGAACGCCACTGCATCAGGCCGCCTGGTTCGGGCAGCCCGCGAACGCCCGACTGCTGATTGACGCAGGAGCCCCGCTGGACATTTTTGACAATGTCCACAACAGCTCGCCGCTGGGCTGGGCGGTCCACGGTTCGCGTTACTCCGGCGATGCCGACCGGCACCAGGCAGCCTACGAGGAACTTGTTCAAATGCTGCTTGATGCCGGGTCATCCCTGCACTATCCGGATCAGCCGGACACGAGCACCTACCTGACCCGACTGCGCACCGACGCGACTCCGGGTGTGCTGGCGCGATTGCCGGAAATTCCGTAAGTCATCTGCGACAGAAGTGTGAACTCCCTCGCAAGAACTCCGCCGTGAGGCAAATCAGCAGCTCATCGCTCGGCGACCGCTTCTTCGGCTCGTTCCTTCAGTCGGCCGAATTGTTCGCCCAGAACGTGATCCACAGGCATGGCCCAGTTGGCAAGTCCGCTCGGGACGAAACCGCCGACGTTGTACGTCACAACCAGTTCGGTTCCAGCGCCTTTTTCTTCGAGAGTCACCGTCAGGACTCCATTCACGCCGTGTTCCTGCAACGGTCCCAGAGCTCCAGACAGCCGCAGCATTCGATTTGGTCGCACATGGATCACCTGCATGTGCTGAACGAAGCCGCCGTCGGGCAGTTTTTCCTGAAACAGACCACCGGGTTCCGCCGTCATCGAAAGATTATTGCTGTCGCCGGAAAATGTATGGTCGGAACTCCACCAGCCCGCGATGTCGACCAGTGTGCGATACACGGTGCTCGGTGCGGCGCTGATCTGGTACGTCTGCTTCAATGCGAATCCGTGTTCCGCAGTTTCCACGACCTCCCCGACAGCCGGTGTTGAGCAGATCAGGAGTGCCGCCGTGATCAGGACACGGCGGTTCGTTGTCGAACGATTCAGGCGACATGACAGGAGCTGCATGGACGGTTTCTCCACGGGACGTTACGGATGGCTGAAGAACTCGTTATCACGACGCCGGAGTGCCCCGGCAATGGTGTTCGCTCTGTTCCGCGCTGGGACGCGGGACCCGCACGGCGCTATAATCGGCGGTGTCTCGCGAACCGGCGTCCCTCTGACGGGAACCAATCACACTGACTCAGGATGCTTTCGATGACTTCGCTTCGTTTTTCCGCTGTGACGCTCGTACTCGTCGCGTCATTGTCCTCACTGTCCGCGAACACCGCAACGGCTCAGGACGACGACATCACGGTGACAAACCCCGCGGCGGCAACAAGGCTGGAAGGACAGTTTCTGTCGCGAACTCGGCAACTGACTTACGAAGGCCGCCGAGCGGGCGAAGGCTATTTCAGCGCCGACGGACAGCGGATGGTCTTTCAAAGTGAACGCGAACCCGGCAATCCGTTCTTTCAGATCTATCTGCTGGATTTCGGCAACGGAGCCACGCGAAGGATTTCTCCCGGCACCGGCAAGACAACCTGCGCCTGGATTCATCCGGATGGCGGCCGGGTTCTGTACGCGTCGACTCAGGACGATCCGGATGCCGTCGCCGAACAGAAAGCCGAAATCGAGCTTCGTGAATCCGGTGCGCAGAAGCGCTATTCGTGGGACTACGACGAATTCTTCGACATCATCGAATATGACCTGTCGAAGGATGCCTACCGTCACCTGACGAACGCTCGCGGCTACGACGCGGAAGGATCGTATTCGCCGGACGGCAGCCTGATCGCCTTCGCTTCGAATCGCTCTGCGTACGAAGAAGCTCTGACCGAAGAACAACGGCAGAAGTTTGAGCTGGATCCGTCGTGGGCGATGGACATCTATCTGATGAACGCCGACGGCAGCGATGTTCGCCGGCTGACGACGACTCCCGGCTACGACGGCGGCCCCTTCTTTTCTCCTGACGGAATCCGCATCTGTTTTCGACGCTTTTCCGAAAACGGCGCCACGGCCGAAATCATGACGATGAACATCGACGGCAGCGACCAGAAGCGCCTGACACACCTTGGAGCCATGTCATGGGCTCCGTTTTACCATCCTTCGGGAAAGTACCTGATCTTTACCACAAACCGTCACGGCTTCGCGAATTTCGAACTGTACCTGATCGATGTCGATGGTCAGCATGAACCCGTTCGAGTCACGCATACGCCGGGCTTTGACGGGCTTCCGGTGTTCACTCCGGACGGAACGCAGCTTTCGTGGACAACAAACCGCACGACGAATAACCAGTCGCAGATCTTTCTGGCGGAATGGAATCATCGGCACGCGCTGGAGGCACTCGGACTGGAAGCTGCGTTGCCGGCGACGATCGCGGAAACTCCGGCCTCGGCGGCGACCGGCCGGAAGCCGCAACAGCGATCGGCGTTCGCCGCGGCCGATGCCGTGCGACACGTCGAGTACCTGTGCCGCCCGCAACTGCAGGGCCGCCTGACGGGAACGCGCGGCGAAAAACTTGCGACGAACTACGTGGCGCTGTATCTGGAAACGCTGGGACTGGAACCAGCCGGCGACGACGACACGTGGTTTCAGGAATTCGAATTCACCTCCGGCGTTTCGACCGGGGAGAACAACCGACTGATTGCCAGTTTTCGACCTGCTGATGAAGTCATCGCGCCGAACGAACAGAGCGATGCCAAACCGGGATCGCAGGCAGATGCGCCAAAAAACGCTGACAGCGCAACACGGAATGCCACCGATCAACTGACCGCGACGAAGAATTACCAGCCCGGCGCTGACTGGCTGCCGCTTGCGTTTTCCGCGACGGGCGAATTCGCACCGGCCGATGTCGTCTTCGCGGGCTACGGAATTCAGGTGCCGGAAGGTGAAGGCTTTGAGGAGTACGATTCCTTCGTGCATCTGGACGTCAAAGACAAATGGGTGCTTGCATTTCGGTTCATGCCGGAGGATCTGACTCCCGAACGCCGCCAGTATTTCGCCCGGTTCAGCAGCCTGCGATTCAAAGCGATGAAGCTGCGCGACATGGGAGCTCGCGGGCTGATTCTTGTCAGCGGTCCGACATCCGGCGTGCGGGAACAGCTGATTCCGCTGCAGTTCGATGGCTCGCTCGCCGGCACAAGTCTGCCGGTGATCAGCGTGACGAATGAAGTTGCGGGGGAATGGCTGAAGTCGGCGGGTCGGGGCCTGGCGACGCTGCAGAAGAAGCTGGATTCGGGCGACCCCGCGATGGGATTTCCGATTCCGGGAGTATCGCTTTCCGCCGTCATCGATGTTCAACAGGAAAGGAAAACGGGCCGCAATGTGCTGGGACGCCTGCAGCTCGGCGACGCTCCCGCGCATGAGATCGTCGTCGTCGGTGCGCACATTGATCACCTGGGAGCGGGATCAAATTCCAATTCCCTGGCGCGCGATGATGAGCAGTCGCAGATCCATTTTGGAGCCGATGACAACGCGTCCGGTGTCGCCGCGATGCTGCAGATCGCGGAAGCGCTGGCTCAGGCGCGCGATGCCGGAGCACTGGCAGGAAAGCGCGACGTGGTCTTTGCTGCGTGGTCGGGTGAAGAACTGGGGCTGCTGGGATCAAGCCACTATGTGAAGCAACTGGAAACGCTGTTTTCTCAGCACGCCGCGGCGCTGAGCGGTTCCGAGCCGGAATCCGATGCACAGAATCCGGACGCACCCGATGTCGAACAGAACGCCGAAGCCAGCGACGACACATCCGGGCCGAATACCGGCGGACTGCACATGTACGTTGCCGCGTGCCTGAATATGGACATGGTCGGGCGCATGCAGGAGAAACTGATTCTGCAGGGAATCGGTTCCTCCACAGCGTGGGACCGGCTGATCGAACAAGCCAACGTGCCGCTGGGTTTGCCGGTCACGCTGCAGCAGGACAGCTACCTTCCCACCGACGCCAGCGTCTTCTTCATGCACGGTGTCCCCATCCTGTCCGCTTTCACGGGCAATCACGGCGAATATCACACTCCGCGCGATACACCCGAAAAGCTGAACTACGAAGGCATTTCGAAAATCGCTCACCTGATGAGCCTGGTTTGCCGCTCGCTGATCGCCGACGAAAAGGCGCCGCTGTACGTGTCGCAGGATCGTCCGAAGGATGGCCAGCGCCGCGCCAATCTGCGTGCCTACCTTGGCACGATCCCGGACTACGCGGAATCTGACGTCAAGGGAGTATTGCTGTCGGGAGTCTCAAAGGGCGGCCCGGCCGACACCGCCGGAATCCAGGGCGGCGACGTGATCGTGATGCTGGCCGGGAGAAAGATCGAAAACATCTACGACTACACGTACGCCATCGAAGCTCTGAAGATCGACCAGGAGGTCGAAATCGTCGTGAAGCGGAACGACGAGGAAGTTCCGCTGAAAGTCACTCCCGGCTCGCGCGAGTGACGTATTCGCCCGCATTGAATGGCTGACTTCTGCCGGCTAACGAGCGGCTTCCAGGAGCGCCATCAGGTCGGACAATTCCTCGATGGAAATCTGTTCGTCCAGACCTTTCGGCATGATGGAAACGTCACTGGGATGCTGTTCCTCAATGTCGGCAGCGTTCAGCGTCACGGTCTGATTCGGACCGGTGACCAGTTCAATCCGGTCGGCCGTTTGCGATTTCACGATGCCGTTGTGCGTGAGCCCGTCGACGGTGACGACGCTGACCGGCTGATAGCTTTGTTCCAGCCGCGAACTGGGATGCAGAATGGCCTCCAGCAGATCATAGCGGGTGCGAGTTCCGCCGATGCGTGACAGATCGGGGCCGATGCTGGTGCCGACGTAACCAATCTTGTGGCAGGCACTGCAGGCCGCTTTGCTGCTGCGGAAGACTTCGTATCCCTTTAATCGGTCACCGGGTTTCAGTCGGCCCAGCATCTCGTTGACGTGCTGCCGAATGTCGGGAGTCGGCTGTTTTATCGCTTCGACAAGTTCTGCCGCGTGCCGCTGAAGTTCGCCACTGCGGTGGCGATACAGGTTTGTGATCTGGCTGGCCGACAGTGTTCGCGCCGTTCGCACCGATTTCAGCCGATCGAGCATTTCGGCATCGAGAGCATCATCTTCCAGCGAACTGATCGCGGCCAGCACCGTCGGCAGATGCAGCGGCGCAACCGCGTCTATGTGATCGAGAAGTCGGCGAGCCGCGTCGACAGGCAGACGCAAACGTTCCAAAGCCGTGGCAGCGTAAGGAGTGACTAATTCTTCCTCAGCCAGCAGGTATCCAACGACGACGTCCGCGAGTGTCTCTCTCACTGGCGTCCGTGGCGGCAGTGCAGACAGGAATATGACCGGCACAGGATATGGAGGGTCAGTGGTTTGTTCTTCCGCACGCGCACCAGAGACCGAGAGAGCCCGGAGTCCGGCTTCAAACCCTGCGGATGATCCGCCAGCCACTCAGCGATCTGGTATGCGATATCCCAATCAGTCTCCTGCAGCCAGTTCGCCACGGGGTCTGGCCAGGATGCCGGCAATTCGTTCTCAGGAAATGCATCCAGCAGAGCGACAAGCAACTGCTGCTGAAATTTGGTTCGCTGCGGCGCTGCGGTGATCCAACCGGCAATCATCGATTGAACGTCCAGTTGCGTACTCCAACCGGCAACGACAGTGGCAAGCAGTTCCGCTTCGCGTGCGTACGCGTCTGTGCGTTGGTCGCGGATTTCGAGCGACTCCGCAGTGTTTTCCCACGCCGACTGAATCTGTCGCAGAATCTCCGGCGACGGTGATGCCGGCGGGTGTGACTTCAAAATGTCCAAAGCCGTTTTGCGGAGCGCGTCGTCATCTGACTGAGCGGCGGCAAACGTCTCCGACAGACTCAGCAAGTCAGGTCTCGTCTGATCCAGAACAATCATCGCCGCTCGGCGCTGCAGCGAGTCGCCGGCAGTCAGGTATTCGCGGACAGTGTCCGTCTGTTCGAGTTCCATCAGGGCGTACAACAGCGAATGTTCGAGAATCCTGTCGTCGCGGACTGATGCAATCGCCTGCATCAGAGGCTCGATGGATTCGTGGCTGCCGACTCGGCCCAGTGCTTCCGCGGCGGCTCGGCGAACCTGCGGTGACTGTTGCGATACAACAAGTCGCTGCAGCGGTTCGACGGCCGCCTTCCAGCGATTCACGCTGACTGCGTGAGCCGCCGCACTCGCCAGTGAGTCCGGTGCTGCCTGGTCGTTCAGCACGCCTGTGATCGCTTCCAGCGCGGCCGGAGAACCGATGCGGCACAAGGCCCAAAGTGCGTCGGTGCGGTGGCGAACTTCGACCTCCGATGAAATCATATGTTTCGTCAGTGCTGGCGTCGATTCGTCGGCGCGACGGATCAGTTCGGCGGTCGCGGCACGGCGGGCAATCGAATCGACGGAGCTGATGTCAGCGACGAGCCGGTCGATCGGCGCATTGGCCGCGGGCGACGATCGCCGCGTCGCTGCGGTGGCCGGCGTCGATTCTGGTGAAAGCCGATAGATGCCTCCGGCCGCGGTTTTCTGGTCGACATGAGAACTCGGGCAGCACAGGTCGTACCAGCCGCCGGTGTCGATCACGATCAGGCTGCCGTCCGCGTCTTCGATCACTTCTGTCGGATGGAAGTCGATGCGATCCGCAACCAGCAGATCCCGGTTTTCGGACCGAAACCCGGCTCCGTCGGGTGTCAGTGAATGCAGCGAAACGCGGTGCAGGTTGAACTGCGCCGCGACGAGGACATTGACGGGATCGGAATACACCAGCGACGCAACTCGCGGCGATTCCAGGTACGCCAGGCCGGCGGGAGCAGCGGCGGCGAACTGCACCGTGATCGGCATCAGATCTCCCGTGCGAAGGTGTCCGTTGATGACGTCGTGATCCTTGCCATAGACGCCGCCGTACACGGCGTGGGCAACCCCGTCTCGCGCGCCATCGCGAGGGTGCTGCAGGAAGGTGCTGGTGAAGAATCGTTCGCCGGAAGGCAGAAACGCGGCTTCAACGGGGTTGTCCATGCCTCCGGTCATCACGGGTTCAACCGGTCCGCCTTCCAGTCGTCTGCGAAACATGTGAGCGGCGGAGCTGACCAGCTTTCTTCCACCGGGAAGTTCGTGAGTCTGTTCCGCAAACGCTCCCTTGCACCAATAGATCCAGCCGTCGCGGCCTTCGTACGGTCCATGCAGGTCGTTTGCGCAGCCGGTGATTGTTCCGGCGTCGTACCAGATTTCACGCTGTTCGCAGACGCCGTCGTTGTCGTTGTCGATCAGACGAAAGATCTGCGGCGGCGCGGACACCAGCAGACTATTGCCGACACACAGCACGCCTTCGGCAAACGGAAGCTGGTCGGCCGCAAGGATCCGGCTGTCGAACGTTCCGTCGCCGTCTTCATCGACGAGTCTCACGACACGATGCAAACGCTTTTCGTTGTGTTCGGCGATTGGCCGGCTAACTCCGCCCGATTCGACAACGACCAGGCGTCCCTGCTGGTCCCAGTCGGCGACAACCGGCCACGTCACCAGCGGCTCGCCGGCGATTTTGGTGACGTGAATCCCGGCAGGAACTGTCAGTGAGACGTCTTCAATCCGAACAGACTTCGTTGCGAATCCGACAGCGGTTTCCGGACCTGCAGTCACCGCGGCGTTCTGCGCGAAACACGCATCCGCACAAACGGAGGCCGCTACCACAACAAACAAGGTTCCTGACAACTCGCGGCGCAGGATGCTGGACGTGAACATGACGGTTCGCTCTGCAGAA
The DNA here is from genome assembly GCA_041398785.1 of Planctomycetaceae bacterium. NCBI lineage: Bacteria > Pseudomonadati > Planctomycetota > Planctomycetia > Planctomycetales > Planctomycetaceae > Planctomycetaceae bacterium. The sequence goes on from JAWKUA010000008.1 coordinate 41,144, forward strand.
AAGGACGGGCTGGACGCAGCAGCAACGTGAAGTCACCTGCGGCAGATGTTACCAGAGGTCACCGGGAATTCTCCATGGCGCCGACCGGGAATACTCCTCACGACGAACGCTTGAACTTTGCCGCGCGCCGGACGAACCTGCGGAAGGCTGAAGTTTCCGGACACGCAGTCCGCCTGGTTTCCTGCAGGCTGTCTCGTTTTTTTGCAGAAGGTGCGCTTCCATGAAAACACCCGTCAGCACGACTCGCCGCGACTTTCTTGCCGGCACGGCCACGACCGCGTTTGCGGCGTCACTGGCTTCCACGGTTCTGCCCGCTCGAGTGCTGGGACGCGAAGGAAAAACGGCGCCCGGTGACAAGATCTCGCTGGGAGTTATCGGCATCGGACCGCGCTGCACCTACGACCTGAAATCGATGCTGCAGTTCGAAGACATTCAGTGCGTTGCGATCGCCGACGTGCAGGAATCCCGACGCAATGCCGGGAAGAAACTGGTCGACGAACACTATGGCAACACCGACTGCGTGCTGTACCGCGACCTGCGCGAACTATTGGACCGCGATGACATCGATTCCGTAATCGTGGCGACCGGTGACCGCTGGCACGCGGCGGCATCGATTCTCGCGGCGAAGGCCGGCAAGGACGTCTACAGTGAAAAGCCCTGCGGCATTACGATCAAAGCCTGCCAGGATCTGGCCGACACGATGCACGCTGAACAGCGAGTCTTCCAGGCGGGTACTCAGCGCCGCAGCGTTCCGAACTTTCAGAAGGCGGTCGAGTTCGCTCATACCGGGAAGCTCGGCAAACTTCACACACTGCACGCGTCAATCTACATGCCGGTGCTGGATAACACGTGGCTGCCCGCGGAACCGACGCCCCATCGGGACGTCGTCGACTGGAACCTGTGGCTGGGTCCGGCGGCATGGCGGCCGTTTAATCAGAAGTACGTCGACGGTCGCTGGCGCGGCCAGTGGGATTTCGATTCCGGCGCTCGCCTGCACGACTGGGGTGCTCACACGGTTGATCTCTGCCAGTGGGCCAACCAGGCCGATGACGATGCCGATCGAATACGAACCGATGGAAGACAAGATCGTCTGCCACTATGAAAACGGCGTGAAGCTGATCATCGACTTCCTGCCTGATCCGTTCGGCGACCGGTCGCCGCATTACATCACACGTCTGGGCACGTGCCCGGTGCGGTTTATCGGCGACGAAGGTTCTGTAGAGACCGGCGATGAAGGCGAGATCGTGGTTTCATCGGATTCTCTAAAGAAGGAACTGCCGGATCCGTCGAAGCGAGTTCGCGGCCTGGACGTGTCGGCACATTCCCGCAACTTCTTCGACTGCATCCGCAGCCGCGGGATCACGAACGCGAACCCGGACGTGATGCGGCGTTCTCACATCGCCTGCCACGCGGCTGCAATTTCGTGGATTCTGGGACGAAAGCTGCGGATCGATCCCGTGACCGAAGAATTCATTGATGACGCCGACGCCAACCTGCTGCGATCCCGCGCCGAGCGCGACTGGACGGTCTGAAGCCGGTTGCAACGCTCGAACGAAGCGGCATACTACGCGCCCCACAATTCTTTGACTTTGAAATCTCTCCACCTTCGACAGGAAGCCAGACATGACAGACGTTCGCAGCGGTGCCGTTACTCTGAAGGGAAACCCCGTCAACCTTGCCGGAAAGGCCCTGGCCGCCGGAGACAAGGCCCCCGATTTCTCACTGCAAAGCAATTCTCTGGAAGAAGTGACTCTTGCCGCCAGCGCCGGAAAGACGCGGATCATCGCGACGGTTCCGTCGCTGGACACCGGCGTCTGTCACGCCGAGACAAAGCGATTCAATGACGAAGCCGCAAAGATGTCGGGCGTTGAAGTACTGGTCGTCAGCATGGACCTTCCGTTCGGTCAGGGGCGATGGTGCGGAGCGGAAGGCGTCGAAAATGTGAAGACCCTGAGCGCGCATCGCTGCACGAAGTTCGGTGAAGACTATGGCGTCCTGATTCAGGGCGGCGGGCTGGACCGCTGTCTGGCTCGAGCGGTCTTTGTGGTTGATGGAAGCGGCACGGTGAAACACGCCGAGTACGTCAGCGAAATCACCGAACATCCCAACTACGACGCCGCACTGGCAGCAGCGAAGTAGCACGTCGTTCCAACTGATAACTGCTCGTTTCCGTAGTGGGCGAGACTGCGAGTTCCGTAGCTCCCGTTGTGGTTCAGGACTCGTGGCCTCGTCCATGACTTTGGATACCGGTGCCGCGTCGTGGCCCGAACCATGCAGCATCGGGCCACGCCGAACCGGCTGCTATGTCTGCACATAACCAGCGGTCCAGACGCCCGTACTTCCTGTCACGATGACGGGAATCCACGCCGCCAGGTCCGGGCGAGAAATCAGGCCGGAGCTGCCCAGAATTATGCTGCCCTGGGTAAACACATAGAAGAATCCCAGCACCGCCGCGCAGATCGCCATGTTGGCGATCAGGCTCCGCGATTCGCGCCGCATCACCAGCGGCAGCGCGATGGTAATGCTGAGCATCGACAGGATGGGCCGGGTGACTCGCGAATGCAGCGCCAGACTCTGACCCCGAACGGGAACCGGCCCGGTTGACGGATTGCGGATGCGCTCGATCAGCTGCGCGGACGAAAGCAGCTTCAGGTTTCGTCCGCGGTTGTAGAGCTGGTCAAAGCTGACATCGGACACGACAAATACGTCCGTCCCGTTGGGATGCGGTTTCACTCGGCGCCGGCCTTCTTCGGTCAGCAGTTCTTCGTCAAAGACACCGGTCAGGTTGTGGAGCAGCCAGCCCGGCGGATGTTCGCCGTTTTCGTCGATGTAAACGGCGGATTCCGCTCGCAGCGCACAAACCTCCACCGCCAGTTCCCGGGGAAGGTTGAAACTGGCTTCCTTCAGTCGTCGTTCCTCAACAATCACCTGCTCACCGTCGATGTGCATCAGATAGTTGGAATAGTCATAGACCGGTTCCACTCGCTGTACTCTGGCGTGATCGCTGCGCGGAGTCTGCAGCTGAACGGCGATGTTGGGAAGGACAACTTCCTGGTTGGCGACCAGCGCCGCATTCAGCAGCGCGGCTCCAAACAGAAACGGGCGCAGCAGTCGGAACGCGGGAATCCCGGCGGCCAGCACGGGGTGTGATTCGCGGTGCTTTTCCAGCAAACCCAGCACAGCGACGACGGACACGACAATCAGGATCGGCCCGGCAAGTTCGAAGAATTCGGCCGCACGAAACGCATAGTACTCAGCAATGCGGATCAGCAGATCCAGCAGCTCGTCTCTGGCGGACATCGCGTGGCCCAGCTTCGCGGATTCCGCCGCCGCGGCCGAAACGCCCAGTTGAAACTCATCGATATTGGTAAACAGATCGATGACGATGTACAACCCGTAGGTCGCCACAAAGAACACGGCAAACGTGTGCAGCATGCGTCCCAGCAGATACTTGTCGAACGTGGTCAGCATCAGCCCGTTGCCCTGTTGGCGTCTCCCGGCTGCAAAAAAGGGCGAATTACACTTCAGTTTCCACTTCCAGGTCAATACGGCTTCGTTTGCCGCGAAGCGACTTCGGGCCGTTTGCAGACATGACCCAACCGTCGGCGTCGCAGGTTCTGAATTCCTCTGTTGAAGGTTCGTCCTTTGACAGCGTGTCCGCAGTGGTCTTTGACGCGGTGGGGACACTGATGTTTCCGCAGCCGTCTGTGGCCGATACTTATGCCGCCGCCATTCGTCGCCATTGCGGAATTGACGTTGCCGCCGAACAGGTGAAGACTGCCGTCCGAACGGCACTGGAAAGCCGCTCACTGGGAGACGCTCTGCGGACCGACGAAGCGACGGAGCGGCAGTTCTGGGCCGATCTGATTCACACACTGTGCCCGCAGTCCGACGGATTTCAGAACTGCTTCGATGACCTGTTTGCTCACTTTGAAGACGCCCGGAACTGGTGCTGCTTTCCCGACGTCGAACCTGCAGTCCGCGAGATCTTCGCGGCGGGAGTTCCGGTCGCCATCGCTTCGAATTTCGACCGTCGGCTGAATTCCGTTTGCCAGGGCCTGCCCGTACTGCGTGACGTGCCGGTTCGCGTGATCTCTTCAGAAGTCGGTTGGCGCAAACCGTCGCCCGAGTTCTTTCAGGCCGTTGCGGACCGGCTGCAGATCTCCGCGGATCGCATACTGGTTGTCGGTGACGACCTTCACAATGACGTCCGCGGCGCACTTGCTGCGGGAATGCAGGCTGCCTGGATTTGTCGCGGCGGCACAGACCGTTCTGTGCCCGAGGTGGCTGATCGGGCGGCCGTTTTAGGATCGCTCGCCGAGCTGCCGTCGCTGCTGTTTGGCGGACGATTGCCAAAAAGCCCGGCGGCTGACTGACCATCGCGAGGGAGACGGGGCCTTGTCGGAAATCGCGGATCCGGACCGAAATCTTGTAGTGATCCAGCGAAATCCCGTGTCAGGCACCGGGCAGACCGGTCGCCATCTGAAACGACTGATCGCGGAGCTGCGGGAACTCGACTACCAGGTCCGCCTGTTCGCCAGTCGCCAGCGTCTGGACGATTTCGTTGCGGAACCAGGACAGCGCGATCGGCTGCGCTGCCTGGTTGCCGCCGGAGGCGACGGAACGCTGAGCAGTCTTGTAAATCGTCATCCCTCACTGCCGATCGCCACACTGCCTTTGGGAACGGAAAACCTGGTCGCCCGATTCCTGAACATCCCTCGCTGCGGAGTGACGGTGGCACGTCTTGTTCACGACAACTGTCAGCATGTCTTCGACACCGGTCTGGCCGGTAATCACCGATTTCTGATCATGGTCAGTGCCGGTATCGACGCCGCAGTCGTGCGACGGATGAACGCCATTCGCGGCGGGAACATTCATCGTCTCAGCTATGTCGCGCCGATCTGGCGGTGCTTCATGACTTACACGTTTCCGGAGATTCTGGTCACCTCAGCCGACGGGCAGCATTCGGCAAAGGGAACTCACGTCATCGCGGCCAACATGCCTCAGTACGGGTTCGGCCTGAAGTTCGCAACGGATGCCGATCCATCGGACGGAATGCTGGATATTCGGGTTTTTCAGGGAACGAATCGCGTTCAATCGGCGCTTCATGGGCTGAAGCTTCGATTTTCCGCACACGGCGGCAGTCACGTTGTCAGTTTCCGCAGCCGCTCAATCCGGCTGACTTCGCCCGCGAACGGTGTGGCGGCGCAATGTGACGGCGACCCGATCCCGCCACTGCCGGCGGAAATCCAAGTCGACCCCGGATCGATGCGTCTGATCGTCCGGCGGCCGGACCGTGCGTAGATCCTTCTTCAGACTTTGTTTGGGAGTGTTGAATGATGAAGCTGATCGTTCTTGTTTGTCTGGCAGGATGGCTCACGTCGCAGTCGGAATCCGGGGACTTTCAACGCGTGGCGCTGAACAGCCCCGGAGTCGCCGAAACAGACGCTCACGCTCCGCGAGCCGAACGATCGGAACAACGGGCGAAGATCAGCAACGGACAATTCGCCGTCGTCACGGTGGCTTTGACGGACCGCCGCTGGGCGGCGATTCGGTACCACAGGGCAACGGGAAAGTGCTGGAAGTTGAAATCCGGTGTCTGGATTCCAGTCCGGGAACTTGAGCAGTTGCGACCCGAGGGGAGGTCCCGATTTGAAGTTCAGGCGGTTTGCACGGACAAGGGCCGGTTTGCGGCGCTTCGGCTCGATCGGCGCAGCGGCCAATGCTGGGAACTGGTGGAAGACACGTGGCACCCGATTCTGGACCGGGAAGAGTAACCACGCTGCGCCTGTCATCGCGGTGAATCCTCGGCCGAAATGTATCGGCCGGGCGCGGCAGTCGGTATCCGGCAGTTGGAAACGCGGGCGGGTCATGGCAACTTGACCGGTGTAGAATCAGGACGGCGGCTGTATCCTGCGCGCATTGAACGACTGCGGGCACGCGGCCTTCATCCGGAATTCGCCCCTGACCCGCACCAATGAAACTGACGCTGAAAATGATCCTGGTGTTCCTGGTGGCAGCCTGCGGTCTGGTAGGTGTCAGCGGCTATCTGGCGGTGCAGCGCGAGGTCGACTTTATCAACAGTCAGACCAGTCAGGGCCACCTGAAACTGGCCAGGGCAATTGAGCCGTACTTTCGAAGCTGGGATTCGCGTCAGTTTCTGCAGGTGCAGCAGCGGCTGAAGGGTGAGATTCTGGTCCGACGGGTCTCGTTCCATTCGAACGCCTCGGACGATCAGCGTCCGCTGGCGGCCGCCGATGTCGGCTCGAAACTGTCTCTGGATACCGCCGTTTCCGTAATTGTTCGCGGCAGTGAGTTTGGAGACCTGTTCTGCTCGTATTATCAGTTTGACAATATCCCCGGCGTTGCCGACGTTTTGGAACTTTCCGAGCCGCTCAGCAATCGGGACGAATACACCCGCGACACGCTGCTTCGCACGGCGGTACTGATGGCTTCCCTGTTCGGCGCCGCAGTGATTCTTGTGACATACTTTGGCGTTGAACTGGTCGGCCGCCGGCTTGACGCGCTGATCGAAAAAACACGCAGTGCCACCGACGGCGACCTGCTGACACCGGTGGAAGTTGGTGGCAACGATGAACTGACGGAACTTGGGACGGCACTCAACCAGATGTGTCAAAAGCTGGATGCATCGCAGCGAGCTGTTCTTCGCGAATCCTCGCAGCGGATCTCCGCCATGGAGCAGTTGCGGCACGCTGACCGACTGAAGACTGTCGGCAGGCTTGCGTCTGGAGTCGCGCACGAACTCGGGACACCACTGAACGTTGTCAGTGGCCGGGCCGGATTAATTGTCAGCGGCAAACTGAGCCCCGAAGAAACCACTCAGAGTGCGAAGACGATTCAGGCAGAATCGGCACGCATGACCGGGATCGTACAGCAACTGCTGAACTTCGCGCGACGCAACACGCCGCGTCGCAACCGATGCAACCTGCGGGTACTCGTCGAAGAGACCAGTCGCCTTCTGGAGCCACTCGCACACAAACGAAATGCAGTGGTTGCCATCACCGACGCAGCGGATTCACCACCCGTTTGGTTGCAGGCTGACGGAGGGCAATTGCAGCAGGTTTTTTCCAACCTGATCATGAACGCCGTGATGTCAAAAAACCACGGCGCGAATGTCAGCGTTTCGATGGACGTCGTCGAAGCGGAACCATCGGACGACTTGTCGCCCACGCGTCGGAATTGTGTCCGGGTTACGGTATCAGACGACGGCGAGGGCATTGACGCGGAAGCGCTGCCGCACCTGTTCGAGCCCTTCTTCACGACTCGCGATGTCGGCGAAGGAACGGGGCTTGGCCTGTCGATTGCACACGGCATCGTGGCCGAACACGGCGGCTGGATCACCGTTGAATCCGCTCCGAATCAGGGAAGTTCGTTCCGCGTCTACCTGCCGATGGACGCCGCCGCGGCGGGAGAACCCTGACGATGCCCGGACGAATCATTGTGGTCGATGACGAACGAAGCATGTGCGATTTGCTGAAGACGGACCTGACTCTTCGCGGGTTCGAAGTCGCGGAGTTCACGTCACCGGAAGTTGCACTTCGAGAACTGACTTCCGCCGATGTGCAGGTCGTGCTGACCGACCTGAATATGCCCGGCATCGATGGTCTGCAGCTTTGCGAACGAGTCGTTGCGAACCGGCCGGACGTTCCGGTCGTGGTGATGACGGCCTTCGGCAGCCTGGACACCGCGATCGCCGCGATTCGGGCCGGAGCCTGGGACTTTGTCACAAAGCCCATTGAACTTGAGCTGCTGGCGGTCGTCCTGGATCGGGCTGTTCGGCACCATTTGCTGCAGGAACAGGTGCGGCGTCTTGATGAGCTGCCAAAAGTCGAAAGCCACTTTGAGGACCTGATCGGGTCCTGCCCGGCGATGCTGAGGCTGTTCGATCAGATTCAGCGAATTGCCCCTTCGCAGGCCAATGTCCTGATCATCGGTGAAAGCGGCACGGGCAAGGAACTTGTGGCCAGAGCGATTCATCGTCACAGCGAATATCGGAACGGACCATTCGTCGCCATCAACTGCGCCGCGCTTCCGGAAACGCTGCTGGAAAGTGAACTTTTCGGGCATGCCAGGGGAGCCTTCACTGACGCTCGCGCCGAGCGGCGCGGCTTGTTCCAGCAGGCGGAAAAGGGCACTTTGTTTCTGGACGAAATCGGCGACTTCCCGCTCACACTGCAGGCGAAACTGCTGCGCGCGATGGAACAGCGCACCGTCCGGCCCGTTGGCAGCGACACCGAAGTTCCCTTCGACGCACGGATTCTGACGGCCACGAATCGCGACCTGGATTCCGCCGTCGAGGAAGGCCGCTTCCGGGAAGATTTCTACTTCCGGATCAACGTCATTCAACTGGACCTGCCGCCGCTGCGCGCGCGGGGAGGCGATGTCCTGCAGATTGCCCGGCAGCTCGTGCAGAGCTTTGCAAGGCAGAACAACAAAGCTGTCACCGGATTCAACGAAGCATTCGCCGAACGGCTGATGAACTACTTCTGGCCCGGCAACATCAGGGAACTTCGTAACGTGATCGAACGAGCCGTCGCGCTGACCCGCTATGAGAAGCTGATTGTTGACGACCTGCCGGAACGGATTCGCGACTATCGCCAGACGACGCTGCGAATCGACACGTCCAACCCCGATGAGCTGCAGCCTCTGGAAGCTGTAGAACGCCGCTATATCCGCTATGTCCTGGAATCCGTGAATGGCAACCGGACTGAATGCGCCCGCATCCTGGGTATCGACCGGAAAACGCTCTACCGGAAGCTGAAAGACTACGACTCCGCGTAGCCGCGATCCGGGAGGCCGGCGCAGACGTTCTCCGCGCAGGTCCGTGCTCGCGCCATGACCGGGCGTTTTCGAACGGGGCATTCTTCCCCAGCGTGGCATGGGCATCCTCGAAGTCGGTGACGCACCGGAAATCTCCGGCCGCGCGGCCGCCGACACGCCAGACCGGCGAAGCAACGCCGTTGGCGGCACGCAGGCGGGGAATTTCGCCCCGATCCAGGTCGAGTGCGGCACGCGGCCGTAACTGGTGGATGTCACGCCACTTAAGACGCGGGGCGAATTCCGGCACAGGAATCGCATGGTGATCCGGCATCGCTCGCCGGTCTGCGGCTGATTCGCTGGAGCGATGGAAATCGAATGTGTCTGCCCGGAGCCTCGCTCCGACTGAAGAGAGGAATATCAAGATGCAAACATACGTCAGGAACTCAGCAACCGCATGGCTGGTCGCTGGTCTGCTGTCAATCGGAACGGCTATTGGCCTCCTGGCCAGCGTGTCGTCGGCTGGCCATTCAGCGGTGCCCGAAACCGTTGCCTCCATCCACTGGAACAACGGTCTGGACGACCAGCCGTCGGCGCTGAACTCGCCCCGGATTCGCGGGAACGCGGAGTCGCTGTCGCACGCGTTTCGCGATGCTTCAGCGCAGGTGATTCCTGCGGTAGTGACGATCGAATCGTTCTCCGAAACGGCGGCAACGAGAGAAACCGGACAACTGCCCGAGGAACTGCGGAACCACCCATACTTCAAGCGGTATTTCGACAGCACACCGTATGGCGGTTCCGGCGAACCTCGCCCGCGAACTCAGCCGGGACGGCATGGCAGCGGTTCCGGTGTAATCGTCGACAAGTCGGGAATCATTCTGACCAACAACCACGTCGTCGACGGAGCGACCAGCCTGGTGGTCAGACTTCATGACGGACGCGAACTGACGGCAACACAGTGGAGGACTGACCCGAAAAGCGATATCGCGATTGTTTCGGTCGCCTCCGAGGCCGACCTGCCGACTGCAGCCATCGGAGACAGTGACGCGCTTCAGGTCGGAGACTGGGTCATCGCCGTGGGAGCGCCCTTCGGGCTGAACGAGACGGTCACAGCAGGAATCATCAGTGCAAAGTCCCGCGGACTCGGAATCACGGATCGGGAAGAGTTTCTGCAGACGGACGCAGCGATCAACCCCGGCAATAGCGGCGGTCCGCTGGTCAATCTCAGAGGTCAGGTCGTCGGTATCAACACCGCCATCTCGTCAACCAGTGGCGGCTATCAGGGCGTGGGATTTGCGATTCCGGTCAACCTGGCACGGTGGGTCAGTGACCAGCTAATCGCCACGGGAAGCGTACAACGGGCGTTCCTGGGAGTGACGATTCAGCCGGTGACTGCCGAATTGTCCGAACAATTTCACCTGGATCATGTGTCTGGGGTTGTAGTCACGAATGTCGGACATACGACACCCGCCGCCAACGCGGGGCTGCGAACAGGCGACGTGATCCTGGAGTTCGACGGTAAGGCGATTCACACGCCGCAGGAACTTCAGGGAGCTGTGGAACAGGCGGGTGTTGGCGAGACGCACAACGTGGTGATCATCCGAGACGGCAGTCGCCAATCGCTGGCAGTCCACCTGAGTCAAATGCCGGCAGAAGTCACAACCAGGCTCGGAGGCCTGCCGGACACCGGAAGTACGGCGCGGTTCGGTACTCTGGGCCTGCAGGTCGCGAATCTGACACCCGATGTGGCGGCACAGCTGCAACTTGAGGGAATTGACGGTGTGGTCGTCACCGGTGTACAGCCTGGCAGCCCGGCGGATCTGGCAGGAATCGCGGAAGCGATGGCGATCAGCCAGGTCGGGCGAACCAGGGTGGCTTCGGTTGACGAGTTCCGAAAAGCCATGGAAGGCGTCTCACTGGGGGACGGAGTGCTGTTGCTGGTCCACAACGGCGGCCGATCCCGATTTGTCGTCGTCAGGAGCAAACCGTAGATATTCGTAAGGAATCGACGTCTGAATCGAACATCGGAGTAGGGAAAACTTTTGCAAATGTGCAGCCTGGAACAGGATTCTTCGTCGGCAATCTCAAGTTGCGGAATTCGTGTCGAACCCGGCATGTCACGTTAAGGCTCCGGCGCTGGGCCGTCCCTGCAGAAAGCGCCAACTGGTTCATTGCAGTTTTCGTAAGAAACAAACATCTCCTGTAGAGGGAGGCCCGTGTCATGATTGCATTCAACGACAACATCCGCGTAACGGCCAGAAACGTCCGCTCAATCGCGCGACAGCTTGTGGATCTGGAGATCAAGTATGTCGACAGCGATGAGTTCAAGCGCCGGAACGCTGCTTCCAGGATTCTGACCGATCCGCCGGAAGGTAATCCGACTCGCGACCAGGACCGCAGCGACGACGAAATCGGTTACTACCTCGGAATCACAAGTGAGTTGCCTCTGTTGACAGCGGAGCAGGAGTTCTTCCATTTTCGGCGAATGAACTTTCTGAAGCGGCGTGCCGCGCGAGCGATTGCGAAGCTCGACCCGAGTCGTCCGTCAGTGCCAAAGGTGCGAGCCATCGTCAAGGATCTTGAAGCCGCCGACGCCGATCGCGATTTTGTCATTCGACACAATCTGCGGCTGGTGATCCCGCTGGCACACCGCTGTACGAGCAGTCGTGAGTCCATCTGGGACTACATCAGCGAGGGCAATGAAGCACTGATGAGGGCGGTCAACGGATTTGACTATTCACGCGGCTTTCGCTTCTCAACCTATGCAACGTGGGCAGTGCGCCGGTCCCTGCACCGGCTGGTGGGAAAAAAGCACCGCGACAACAAGCGGTTTGTTGCCACCGAAGGCACGCTGTTCAATCACATGGAAAACAGCGCCGATCCGGAAGTCGAACAACTGCGACGCTACAACGAAGCCAAAGACGCGACAAATCGTCTTTTGCGGGAGCTGGACTCGCGGTCTCGCGAAGTCCTGATGCTGCGTTACGGCCTTGGCCGACGCAAGACTCCGGCGACGCTGCAGGAAATCGGCGAACAATTCGGCGTCAGCAAGGAACGTATCCGCCAGATTGAAATCGCCGCACTGGGCAAGCTGACGCGCATCGCTCAGTCGGAACAGCTCGACGCATAACTGCCTGACACGCTGCCTTCCATTGTCTCCGGCCCGGCATCCCTGTCTGGAATGCCGGGCCGTTTGTGTTCCCGCCGCGCAAATTGCTTCACAGTCGTCTGCCGGATGGACTCGCTTCAAACGACGCCGTAGGCCAGCATCGCATCCGCGACCTTCTTGAATCCGGCAATGTTGGCGCCATCGACGTAATCCACGTGACCGTCCTGTCGGCCGAATTCAACACAGCGGTCGTGGATGTCCTTCATGATCGTCTGCAGCCGGCTGTCGACGTCGTCACGCGTCCAGCTGATGCGCATGGCATTCTGGCTCTGTTCCAGACCGCTGACAGCGACTCCGCCGGCATTCGACGCCTTCCCCGGAGCGTGAAGAATATTCTGTTCGCGAAACAGCTTCGCGGCATCCACGGTCGTAGGCATGTTCGCACCTTCACAGACGGCTCGCACGCCGTTCCTGATAAGGCTGCGGGCCGCATCAGCATCCAGTTCATTCTGTGTCGCACACGGCATGGCGATGTCACAGTTGATACCCCACGGGTGCGCGTCTCGATGAAACTCTGCGTTCCGGAACTTGTCGGCGAATTCCGTCAGCCGGCCGCGCCGCTTCTCTTTCAGATCCTTCAGAAATGCCAGTTGTTCGACGGTTAACCCGTCGGGCATATGCACAAACCCACCGGAGTCACTCAGCGTGACGACTTTTGCATTTTTCTGAAGAGCCTTTTCGGCTGCATATAGCGCGACGTTGCCGCTGCCGCTGATCGTGATCACCTTGCCGTCAATGTTTTCGTCGTGCTGCCGCAGCATGCGCTCACAGAAATAGACGCAGCCGTATCCAGTCGCTTCCGTGCGGACAGCACTGCCCCCGAAGGAGCAGCCCTTGCCGGTCAGAACGCCGGTCCAGCGGTTTTCCAGACGCATGTACTGACCGAAAAGAAAGCTGATTTCACGGGCCCCAACACCGATGTCGCCAGCCGGAACGTCAACGTCCTCGCCGATATGGCGGTGCAGCTCCGTCATCAGCGAGTGACAGAACCGCATCACCTCGCGATCGCTTTTCCCTTTGGGATTGAAATTCGAACCGCCTTTCGCGCCCCCCATCGGCAGCCCGGTCAGGCTGTTCTTGAAGATCTGTTCGAAGCCCAGGAACTTCAGCACGCTTTGGGTCACCGTCGGATGAAACCGCAGCCCGCCCTTGTAGGGTCCCAGCGAATGGTTGAACTGCACGCGCCACGCGCGGTTAGCCCGAATCTCGCCGTCGTCTGTCTCCCAGGTCACGCGAAAAATGATGATGCGATCCGGCTCCGTCATTCGCTCCAGGATCTGAGCCTGATGGTATTCGGAATGCTCCATGTACCACGGCATCACCGAAGAAGCCACCTCTTCCACCGCCTGATGGAATTCTTCTTCATAGGGATTGCGCTTCTTCAGGCCATCCATGAAGTGTTCAAGTGCTTTCCTGGCAGCTTCGCTCATCGTGAGAAATCCTGTAGGACGAGGGGACAACCGAACATGGCGGAACGCTGCAGGAGTGTCGTTACGAGTTCCCCAAAGGTCAATTGCAACATGTCGCATGGTGATCCTCTGCTCGGTACGACCCGATAGCGGGGAATTCACCCATGGCCATGTCGAAACGAAACGTCAAACCATCCGAACACCGCGACTCCGCGCTTTGCCGTACGCATTTCCAGCCACTTGACGCTGCACGGCAACCTGAAGACGATCTCCTGCTACTCTCTGGACTGGTCTTGCGGCGAGCGGAGAAGTCGACGGCATCGACCACGCCTTCCGAGTCGCAGCATGAGACGACACGGCGCAGGCTGAGCTCGCGTGCGTTCCAGGTACGCTGGCTTCACCGGCGCACCTCCTGTGTGGCCACTCACTATGTCGTTCAACAAAGTGGCGGCACGACCGACGCAGATCAGAATTGACAGCGTCGAAACGGCTGGCAGCGCT